>QNES01000034.1 GCA_003645255.1 Gammaproteobacteria bacterium | reverse complement strand
TGTTTTAACCTGGCAGGTCTGGTTTTAAAGCGATGGTATTTCTAATGGTTTACCTTATATAGAGGGCAATTCTTAGGTTTCCCTGACAACTAATGTTTTCCATTCCTGAACTTTTTACAAAATATTTCTTTCAATTGGCTACCCATTTTATCGCAAATGTAAATATAAGTCAAGTGTTTTTTGCGTCATTTTTAATTTTTTATAAAATAAATGCGTATTTTATACAATGTATAATTGCTATGAAGTGTTTATTTATGCTGGATAGCAGCTACTTATCATTTTAATTAGGACTTAAATAGACCGATAAAAAATAATGAGTCATACCGTTTACCAAGTTGAACTGTGATAAAAATATACTTGCCCTTGCCACCCCTAAACTTAAAACAAGGGGAAGTTTTCAGTAATCAGTAATCAGTTATCAGTTATCAGTTTATGCTTAGTAGTCAAGAAATACCATTTTTTCAAAAAATTGTATTTCTAAAATTAATCTATTTACCCTAAGAAATCTTAGCAACCACATCATCCATCCCTTTTTCCTTCAACTGCAACAACAAACTATCAAGCTTTGCTTGGAGTTGCTCCTTCTCTCGCCTTTCTTGTTCCTTCTCTCGCCTTTCTTGCTCCTTCTCTCTTTTCAGCTTCTCCATCCCATGAAGATATGTATTCTCCAACAAAGTCGCCTCAAGACGATTCTGATACAACAAATAATTATCCGCATTCTCAGAAAACCTATCTAAAGTTTCCATAGCCTGCCTCATTTCGTCAGTACAAAGCACTTCTGGTGGCTCATCAACATCCACATTTTTACCTTCCTTAAACAAATAAATCCACCGCTCTTTTTCATTTTTGACCTCATCTGATTGCCATTTCGGTAACTGAAGTAAATGAATTTTTATATCATCGCTCAGAATCAATTGATTCTTTTGATTATACAATACAAATGGCAGATGAACCTCATCCACATTATCAAACAAATTTTCATTCAAAATCCAAATCGAAATGACTGGTTTTAGTTTATCAAAATCATCACCTTTACTAATCTGTGAATGATAAATACTACTCCATGTATACAAGATTCGAGCGGATATAGCCGGATGCAAAACCAGTTGAATTTCAATCTGATAATGGCAACCATCTCCATCGGTCGCTTTCACATCCACAATCGTCAATTTATCAGCAACAAAGTCTCGCTCATTATAAGGGTTATTAAGCACAATTTCCTTAATCAGCGAATCGGGTTCCAAAACCGCATTTAAGAAATGAATAAGAAGGTTCTTATTTTCCTCGCTACCAAGGATTGCTTTAAAAACACAATCTACAGTTGGGTTAATTTTATGTTTCATAAAAAATAATTAGAGTCGGAGTAATATTAATTTAGCAACCGTCAGAAAAATCTTCTCACCAAAGTACCCAATGGGTACGTTTGTATCGAGTTGACATAATTTAATGTCTCCTACCAGGTTAAAGTGTTTAAGTGTGATTAAAAATATACTTGCCCTTGCCACACCTAAACTTAAAACAAGGGGAAGTTTTCAGTAATCAGTTAATCCATCCTTAAACTCTTGTACAAATTCAGGTAAAGTTAATAGATTGACTTTTGGGAACTTGATGGTTTTCAATACCTTAAAATGTTTATCATTAGAAACCAAACAAACTGCATTCGCAGCTATGGCACAATCGACAAACTTATTATCATCATCATCTTCAGAAATTAAATGAAATTGGTAAAAAATTTCTGTTTTCACCACAAAAGGATGAATGGCTAAAATTTCTTGATATTCCAATAAGATTTCGTTTGAGACACATAAAATAAGTTCTCCAGCAATGATTTGATCAAAAATCCATCGAAAAGGTGATTTTCTACCAATGATAGCTATCAAGATATTGGTATCAAGAACAATTCTTAATACGGTGGTGTTCATTTGTCCATTCAATCATAGTTTGTTCTGTTAAATTTTGGGATTCCCAAATGTCATCCATTGCATCGCTGGCTTTTTGGGCAAAATAGTTGCCTAACATTAATTTAATTTCAAATAATTGCAGTGCCGAAATATTATTGGCATAAAGTTTTAATAATTCCAATTGTAAATTGCTTAAAATTCGTTGCGTTTTCATCGTGTTATCTATCCAGTGAGCATCAAAAATTCAGACTGTTTTACTAACTTTATCCCGGCAAGCGAGTATGCCCGCTATTTAACCATTGCCCAAGTCCAAAACCACTTGAGCAACGGTCAGAAAAGTCCTCCATTCGCCGTACCCAATTGGTACGTTTGTATCGAGTTGACATAATTTAATGTCTCCTACCAGGTTAAAGTGTTAAAGTGTGATTAAAATACACTTGCCCTAATCAGTTATCAGACAACTAAACCAGACATGGCAGGAAGAAAACCTGCCAGGTCAAAATCAAGTTTGGCCGCTGCTCTTGACCTGCCATGTTTTGTTTTAACCTGGCAGGTCTGGTTTTAAAGCGATGGTATTTCTAATAGTTTACCTTATATAGAGGGCAATTCTTTGGTTGCCCTGAAAATGACTGTTTTCCATTCCAAGACTTTTCACAAAATTTTTCTTTCAAGTGGATACCTATTTTACAGCAAATCAAAATCAAACAATTTTTGCGTCAGTTTTACTTTTTTATAAATAAATGCGTATTTTATACAATGCTTAATTGCTATGAAGTGTCTATTTATACTGGATAGAAGCTATTTATCATTTTAATTAGGACTTAAATAGACAGAATCCTTATTCAGAACCAACTTATTCTTCAGATTATATAATACAAACGGTAAATGAACATCTGGAACATCATCAAACAAATTTTCATTCAAGAGCCAAATAGAAATGACGGGTATCAATTCACTAAAATCATCGCCCTTTTTAATTTGTGAGTGAGACATACTGCTCCATGTATACAACATTCGAGCGGATATAGCCGGATGCAAAACCAGTTGAATTTCAATCTTATAATGACATTTATTTTCGTCGGTTGCCTTCACATCCACAACCGTCAATTTATCACTCACAAATTCTCGTTCATTATAAGGATTAATGAGTACAATCTCCTTAATCTTTGAATCCGGTTCCAAAACCGCATTTAAGAAATGAATAAGAAGGTTCTTATTTTCCTCGCTACCAAGGATTGCTTTAAAAACACAATCTACCGTTGGATTAATTTTATGTTTCATATTGAGTTTAAAAGCTAGAACACCGAGATTGACTGATCAATTATATCACATAAACAATGAATAATTAATAGGTGAATTTCTTGAATACGTGCCGTTGAGTTGCTGGGAACGCGAAGTTCTATATCTGATTTTTTGAGCAAATTTGCCGCTTTGGAGCCATCACCTCCATTGAGCAATATAATAAGCATATTTTGAGATTGTGCGGCGGAAATGGCTTTGAGAACATTAGGGGAAGAACCACTGGTTGTAATAGCCAATAAAATATCCCCTTTTTTTCCTAACCCATTGATTTGCCTAGAAAATATATTTTCATAGTTATAATCATTGGCGATTGAAGTTAGGATAGATGAATCAGTGGTAAGGGCAATAGCGCCTAAAGCACGTCGTTCTATTTCAAAACGGTTAATGATTTCGGCGGAAAAATGTTGAGCTTGGGCAGCGGATCCACCATTACCACAACTGAGGATTTTATATTGTTGTTGTAAACAGTCAGCCATTATTTGCCCTGCTTGAGCAATAAGAGGAGATAAAATGGGCATAGCTTGAGTTATCAGTTCAACACTGGTGGAAAAATGTTGATTAATGCGATTGAGTTGTTTCATAATTTTTAAGAACCAATAAGGAATGAGAATTGAATAATATACTTTCGAGAAAACTAAACCTGCCAGGTTTTTTAAACATGGCAGGTTTGGCTTGAGGGGTATTTTATTTTTGGCGGGTTACCTCTTGACTACATATTATCAAGTTCCATTGTACTATCGGCATAACGTTTTTCCCACTGCCAAGCATGAGCGATGATGGTAGCTAAACCTGCATATTTTGGTCGCCAGCCTAAAACAGCTTGCGCTCGTTTTGAATCGGCAACCAGAGCAGCCGGATCACCTTTCCGTCGTTCCCCCATCACAACGGAAATGGATTGCCCTGTCACCTTTTTAGCGACATCAATAACTTGCTTTACGGAAAAACCGGTACCATTACCTAAATTATAGGCGGTACTATCGGCTCCCGTCAATAATTGTTCAAGGGCTAATAAATGTGCCTGACATAAATCATGAATATGAATGTAATCCCGAATACAGGTACCATCGGGGGTATCATAATCTTGCCCATAGAGCATGACAGATTCACGTCGCCCTGAGGCAGCTTCTAAAACTAAAGGAATCAAATGGGTTTCGGGATCATGACGTTCACCAAGTTGTCCATCAGGATCCGCCCCGGCAGCGTTAAAATAACGTAAGCAAACGGATTTTAATCCATAAGCCTGATCATAATCAACTAATATCTTTTCAATAAACCATTTCGATAAGCCATAAGGGTTAATGGGTTGCTTTGGATGTTTTTCATCCAGGGGAAAATATTGAGGCTCACCGAAAATAGCAGCAGATGATGAAAAAATAAAGGTTTTGACATCATGAGTCACCATAGCATCCAGTAAATTTAAGGTTGCCGCAAGATTATTTTGATAATATTTGCGGGGATTTTGCACCGATTCTCCGACTCGAATAAACGAGGCAAAGTGCATAACAGCATCAAAGGAATAGCCGGAAAATAGCCGCTCTAATCCCTGACGATCCGCAATATCACCAAATACAAAATCACCCCCTAAGATGGCATCTCGATATCCCCCGGAGAGGTTATCCAATATGACTACATAGTAATCGGCAGCCAGTAGCATTTTAACCATATGGGAGCCTATATAGCCGGCACCGCCAACGACGAGAATAGTTTTCATAGTTCAGTTATTTCAGTTATCAGTTATCAATCATGTTTAATTTATGGCTAATAGTATAACCAAAATTTTTAATTTTACAAAACCGCTACCTTTAAGTCTTTATATCCACATTCCCTGGTGTATCCGTAAATGCCCCTATTGTGATTTTAATTCCCATCAAATGCAGGGCAAAATACCAGAAAATGATTATATTAATGCTTTGCTGGCTGATTTGGAACAAGATTTACCCAAAATCCAGGAACGAGCTATCTCTAGTATTTTCATTGGGGGAGGCACGCCAAGTATATTATCACCGGAAGCCATTTATCAATTACTCACAGGTGTACAAAGGCGACTCCCCATTAGGAAAAATACGGAAATCACTTTAGAAGCGAATCCAGGGAGTATAAAAGATAATACTCGTTTTCAAGCATTTCGTGAAGCGGGTATTAATCGCCTATCACTGGGCATACAAAGTTTTAATGAAACAGCTTTACAAGGTTTGGAACGTATTCATGGACGCATTGAAGCCATCAATGCTATAGATAAAGCAATGAAAGCAGGATTTAATCAGATTAATTTCGACTTAATGTTTGGTTTACCGGCACAAACCATTGAAGCGGCACTAAAAGATTTACAAATAGCGGTGTCTTTTCAACCATCCCACTTATCCTGGTATCAATTAACGATTGAACCTAATACTCCATTTTATCATAACACCCCCCCTTTGCCCGATAATGATATATTATGGGAAATGCAAAATGCAGGGCAAAATTATTTAGCTAAACAGGGCTATTTTCAATATGAAATTTCGGCTTATGCCAAATCAGGGCAACAATGTCAGCATAATCTGAATTATTGGAAATTTGGTGATTATTTAGGGATTGGAGCAGGGGCGCATGGAAAAATCAGTGAGACTCATTTAGGTACGATCACTCGTACATCCAAACAGCGCCATCCGCAAAATTATTTACAATCTAGCCCAGCTATCATAGCCAATCATAGCAAACTTACACCACCGGAAGTGGGGCTAGAATTTATGATGAATGCCCTGCGCCTATATGAAGGTTTTACAAATCAAACATTTATTGAAAATACCGGTCTTAATCTAGCCTATTTAGAAAAACCGATAGAACAAGCTTATCTGCAAAGATGGTTGGTTAAAAACGAAAAAAATGGAATACCGCATATTCGAGCAACTGATACCGGAATGCGTTTTTTGAATGAAGTGTTAGACTTATTTGTACCATGAATTGTGAGTACAACGGATTATCGTTGTCCCTTTCATAAAAAATCGTTATTTTTCAATACTTTATTAATACCCCACAGACAAATGATTGCAATAATACCATAAATTGTCGCGCCCTGCCAATCGGCAAAAATCAGTTTTCCTAAACCAAATAAACACGCATAACCTAATCCAATGCCCAATAGCCAACCGGTTAATAATAGTGGTATTTGTGATTTTTTGGCACGGATACTTAAATGCTTCGTTACCGGTTTCCAAAAACCATCGGGTTGGATGCGGATATAAAAGTTTTTTAGCACTTGTAAATCAGTGGGTTGCGTCAAAAAAGTCGCTATTATCCAAGCGATTGTGGTAAAACTAACAGTGATAAATAGGCTATAAGGAAATGCTAAATCAGTATAAAGTTTAATAAGTGTGAAAACGATAAAGGGTGCAATAGTAGCGACAATTTCACTTACCGCATTAATGCGCCACCAATACCATCGCAAAATTAACACCGCACCTAAACCGGCACCACATTCAATCATAAATTTAAACACACTTTCTAAGGTTTGAATTTGCGTCGTCACAATCAGTGCGACTAGCATTAATAAAAACGTATTGAGACGAGAAGCCATCACTAATTGTTTTTGAGTGGCATTAGGGCGGAGAAAGCGATGATATAAATCATTAACAATATAACTGGTTCCCCAATTTAATTGCGTAGAAATGGTACTCATGTAGGCGGCGAAAAATGCGACTAGCAAAAGCCCTTTTAAACCGGTAGGCAAAAAATCTCGCATGGCTAAAGCATAGCCTAATTTTTTATCGGTTGCGGATAAATCAGGGTAGAGGACAATAGCACATAGCCCGACTAAAATCCAAGGCCAAGGTCTTAAGGCATAATGGGCGATTTGAAAAAATAATGTAGCTTTAAGTGCATGTTCCTCATTTTTAGCACTCATCATGCGTTGAGCGATATAACCACCGCCACCCGGTTCTGCACCAGGATACCAACTTGCCCACCATTGCACCCCAATAAATGCCAAAAAAGTGGCTAGACTAATACTCAAAACTTGGGTTGTTTCAACGAGTGATTGCATAGACAATTCGATGCTGGGAAAAAAATTAAAGGTTGCAGCGGGCAATTTTTCTTGCAAGCCGACAATTCCACCAATTTGATCGCTGTTGACAACGACGATGGCAAGTATAATACAGCCAGTCATCGCGACAATAAACTGGATAAAATCCGTCACAGCGACTCCCAATAAACCGGATAGACTGGAGTAAAGCATTACCACAAACATAGCACCTGCAAGATAAAATATTAATTGGTTCTCTGGAATACCAAAAAAGACTGTAAGTAATGCGCCCAATGCGACATTTACCCAGGCAATAATAACCGCATTCATAAAAATGCCCAAGTAAACGGCTTTAAAGCCCCGTAAAAAAGCGGCGGCTTTACCTGAATAGCGCAATTCGGTTAATTCAACATCAGTAATGATATTCGCTTTTCGCCAAAGTTTGGCAAAAAAGAAAGTGGCTAACATTCCTCCAATTAAGCCATTCCACCATAGCCAATTACCACTGACACCGCTTTGTGCTACTAATTCTGTCACCAATAGCGGCGTATCAGCTGCAAAAGTGGTTGCAACCATTGAGGTGCCAGCTATCCACCAGGGCAAATTTCGCCCTCCTAAGAAAAAACTTTCGACATTTTTCCCCGCTTGTTTGGTAAAAGTCAGTCCAACGCCTAATATTAATACTAAAAATAAGACGATAATTAACCAATCTATTATATGTAATGTCATTGTGTTGTTATCCTATAGAAATTTTTATTCCCACGCATTTGTGTCACTTAAGGGCAGACACGCAGGTCTGCCTACCAAATCCTTATATTTCATGGCTGTAGGGGCGAACATAAGTGTTCGCCCTGACCCTACGCTTGCTATATTTTTTTGAAAGTAAGTATTTCGTTCTTGTTATTAATCGCATTTAAATCGGTTTTTTCAAGAAAAAGTACGGTAATGACTCTAGTTGTGGCTTGCCATTCGGTATTGGTTAAAGCCGGAAAATATTCTTTGACCTGTGCTGGCACTTCGTCTAAGTCTTCTATCGCATTCATAATGTCTGAAATAAGAATATTTTTGTCTTTGATTTTAATACCATGAGTGATTTTTTCAGACGTTTCATCCCGCATTTTTCCATATTCAATGTATTTTAAACATTCAAGATTTTCATCTGTTTCAGAACTGAATGCTAAGAACTGTTGTTTAAAGGTTTGGTTCTTTTGTTGGAGTTCTTGTTCAGAATTTTCTGAAAGTATTGTTGTTAAAAAGTTTTGTTGTATCGACATGAGCACCACCTATCGTTTTTGGCTCTTTTCATTCCAAATATTTTCCCTTTGTCATCAATTCCTTTATCAACCCACCATTTTTTCTGATTAACGATCACTTAACATGGTACTCGCTTGCTCAATATATCGCATAACCCACATTCCATCATTCAAAGGATTTTTGCCCGTTTCAATCAGGGCAGCATAGAAAGTATAGTTGCCACCAAGACCAGGCTCTACTTTAAAGTTGGAAATGACGGCAAAAGTATCCGCTGTCGTGCCTAAATTGCTTTTAAAAAATTGGGAAGTTGTGCTAAAGAGATCGGCTGAGGGCAAAGGAGTCATATAGAGAAATTCTTTTGATGGCAATTGAACCGCTATCCATAAATCAACCCTATCTGCGGGATTTTTTGCGGTAAAATGGACTTCTATTTTTACTTCCACGATTTCTCCTATTTGGTATAATTCTTTTAGTCTGATAAATTTTAAGGGGAAATTATAGACTGTGACGATTTCGTCACCCGTTTCTTCGTTGTTTGTGGAAGTTTTACAAATTGGAAATGTTTCGAGTTGTGCTTGCCAAGTCGTTTCATCACTTAATCGGCTTTGCTCAATTGGCCATATAGAGTAATCATAATCTGCTTTTTTACAAAGTGGGTTATTTATGATATCAAGATAGTTCAAGTTGATAAGCGTGTTGTAAGAAACAGGAATTATGCCTGTCAATTGATTAGAACCAAGATAAAGCCACTCCAAATTAGGCATGGCACTGAAATTTGGAATCGTGCCTAGAAGTTGATTCTCAGAAAGAGCCAGTCCCACCAAATTAGGCAATGCGCTAAAATTGGGAATCGTGCCGGTCAGTTGATTATCAGAGAGCTCAAGTCCCAACAAATTAGGCAATGCACGGAAATTGGGAATCGAACCCATCAGTTGATTAGAACCAAGATCAAGCGTTTCCAAATTAGACAATGCACTGAAATTGGGAAGTGTGCCAGTTAGTTGATTAGAATGGAGAGCAAGCATTTCCAAATTAGGCAATGCACTGAAATTGGGAAGCGTACCAGTTAGTTGATTAGAACGGAGATCAAGCATCTCCAAATTAGGCAATGCGCTGAAATTGGGAAGCGTACCCGTCAGTTGATTATTAGAGAGAGAAAGCACCTCCAAATTAGGCAATGCACTGAAATTGGGAATTGTGCCCGTTAGTTGATTATTCCAAAGATGAAGCCCCTGCAAATTAGACAAGCTACTGAAATTGGGAATCCTACCCGTCAGTTGATTAGAAGAGAGGTAAAGCCACTCCAAATTAGGCAATGCACTGAAATTAGGAATCGTGCCTGTCAGTTGATTATCAGAGAGATTAATTTTGGTCACGTCATGATTCTCACAAGTAATGCCATGCCAACTACAAGGTGTATTGGTTTCATTCCACTCCAAACTGTTTTTCCAGTTAGCACCATCTGTGCTATTATAAAGTTCCAGCAATGATACGCACTCGGCGGAAGAAATTTCAGTTACCGCATTACAATCGGTTGCAGCATGCGTGACGGATAGCACCCCCAAATGCCAGACGATCCAGACTAACAGTAGCCTTTTTAAAATTAGCATCATAATTCTCCAATTAAAAAATAATTATAGCATTTCCCGTTTGGGTTAAATACAGGGCAAACACGCAAGTTTGCCCCTACGAATAATGTGCTGATAGCAATCGGAAAACGCTATATCAGTTATCAATCATTAATATTTTATCACATTTTATACTAATATGTGTGTAAATCTCTCAAAATATTTTTTGCTCCTGTTAATAAATTTAAGCAATTAAAGCAAAAAATAGGATTTCTTTCTTGAAACCTTTTTAATAACGCAACAACTTAATCGCCATACCTATCCCTCGCGCTTTACAAAATGGCTTTGCATCTCCCGTAAAATCTCCCACCGATAAATAAGCGGGTAAAATCTTTTTGTCAGGAAAATGCAACTTATAAGTTTCCACCTTCTCCCAAAAATCTTCCACATCTTTGAGAGTTGTTTTAACTTTCCTCTTTCTAACATCAACTAAAACTACCCGTTCACAATCTGATTCCGCCACAATATCAATTTCCATTCCCTTGCCATCTTCGCGCTGAAGAAGAAAACGCTCCCTGACTGATATGAGATTCAATTCCGTGTTATCAGCAACATTCTCAAAAAAATCTGACAACCGAAATCGCTTTCGACTCCGAAAAGCCGTCGCTAATAAATGTTCACCCACAATACCGATGTAATAACTCAGCTTTCCCCGCAATGAGCGATTTTCAGTATTGAGTTTTTCAATTATCACGCTAAACTCTTTTGAAAAATTAGGCGCGAAACCTTCAATTTCTTCCTCAAAACAACGACGTAACACCAAATTGAGCGTGCCATCTTGGAGTCCCCGAAATTGAATAAAAGAACTCCCTCTCTCAATCACATCAATCTTCCACAAAATCACCAATTCCTTTTGAATGTCATTGACTTCTAAATCAAGAGATAATTCCTTTTTGAGTTGTTGTGGTGTCCAATAACGATCTGAATGCTTGTTCAAATGCAACAACAAGTTTTTGGCATTTCGATTATTTACCTGATCTAAGATTTTGTTCAGGTATTCGCCCCAAGTTAAAAACATTTCAGCCGTGTCATCCGAAATTTCATAATTGACGGTATTAATCACCCCTTTTGAGGTTTTCAAATCTTTGTCTTCAAAATCACTGTAAATCACACAGTAAATAAAAAAAGGATCTGCCATACACAGTTCGTTAATTTGAACGGCTGTTTCATTCGTTATTTCTTCCCCATAAAATTGGGCGTATTTATAAACTGCCTGTAAACCTTCATCGAATGTCAGATAAGGCGAAAAATGCGTCGGTTTCAGTCGCCCTGCTTCTAAATACTCATGCATAATATTGAGTAACCAGCCGGCATAAGAACCGGTGACGAGCATGGGAGCCATTTTTGATTCAGAAAGGGAATGGTAACTACCCGGTAATGATTCATCGGGTTTACCTTCGCATTTTTCATCTCGATAAACTGATTGAGTAATATATTGAAATTCATCCAAAATCACTAAAAAACGTTTTTCATAAACCGCCGCAAAACGATGGGGAGCTGAACAAGCTGTTTTCCACATTAAATCATGGTTACCACCTATTTTTCGATTTTGAAGGAGGAATTCAATATCTCTCACCAAGGGCTTAATTGTGTTTGCTAAACCATATTCTTTTATTTCTTCTAAAGACAAAGGCGTTTTGACTAAGCAAGAATCCCGTTGCAGAAAAGAAATATATTGGGAGGCAAAGGCACAATAATAATCAATTGCCAAATTGGGATACCAAATTTTACTTTCCTCAAACGAAAAATAAAACGGGATAACAGCCCCATTTTCACTCCAAAGTTGATTAAAAATCCGTTGCACGATAGCTGTTTTGCCACTTTTGCGCCGCGCTAAAATCACCCTGGATTTTGACAAGCGTTTGGGAATATTTGAAAGCCATTTATTGAGGAGGCGGAATTCTTTTTCGCGCCCGACAAATAAATCGGGCTCGCCAATTTTTTCCGATAACGGATATTGTATATTGTTTCTCATTTCAGTTGTCATCAGTTAAATATGAGCCATAAGTATAACATATTGTTATTTTCAACGGAGCTTTATTGAGCAACTTAATATTCCCAATCTCAATTATCAAGTTTGAACAATTAGTATTTACTCATTGTCTTCATTCCAAAGGGCTTTTTTTATGCCCTATTTGTTTTAAGGGAACAAGGATCATAGGTGATCGGGATTTTTAATCTCATTTAAAGGATGTCGATTATTTTTTATGATATAATATGTCGGTACAAAAAAGTATTTTAACTTTTTAAAAAATACGACTTATTTGAAAAATAGTATTTTTCCGCCTTTAAAATGTTAAAATATTTTTTTGCCCTTTGAAATGTGTTAGAATATAATTTCATAGTAGTGATAAATGGATTCTTTGTAAAATTAAACATCTTCAAAGAAATGGTTAGCTGGATTATTAAAATGAATGAGAACTTTATAACGGAAATTGAAATTAAGCACTTTAAGTGTTTTGACGATTTTAAAGCGAATGGGTTTAAAAGGGTTAATCTTATTGGTGGAAAAAATAATGTGGGAAAAACCGCTTTTATGGAAGCTTGTTATATCAATTTGAATGGGGATGAGGATAATTATATTAAAGCGATTTTACAAATTATTAGACAAAGAGATAATTTTTTTGTTCGAAATCATTCTGCCAGTTTCTATCAACTTTTTAAAATGACTTTTTTCTATCAAACGACATTATCGAAGCAATATCCCAAAAATTTAACACATACTATTAATTCTAATTTAAACCAAACCCATTTTATATTTAAGGAAAAATTGGCTTCGATCAGAATAGGATACACTATAAATGATCGTGATTTTGATGAAAATATAGAAGTTAATCATTTTAAAGAAATGATTTGGAATGATAATGATGTTCCTTTCCTTAATATCAATAATCCGATAAAATTGATTAGAACGATAGGTTTGCCGAATGATGCCATAGTGGAACATTACTCAGCTTTACAAAGAATAGAGAAAGAAAGTTTTTTAGATAAAGAATTGAATAAATTTGACGATAATATAATTCATTTTAAGATAATTAATAATTCTCCTGAATTGAATACTAAGTCATCAGGTTATATTTCATTATCTCAGTTTGGAGAAGGCATTAAGCATTTGATAAACATAATAATCTCTATTTACACTTCTAAAAATGGCTGTTTATTTATTGATGAAATAGAGAATGGAATTCACTATACGCAACTAGATAGGTTATGGAATATCATTTTAACACTTTCAGAGGCGTTAAATTGCCAGATTTTTGCGACAACTCATTCAAAAGATTGTATAGACGCTTATTATAGAGCTTATAAAAAATTAGCCGAAAAAGAGATTGCTTATGTCATATTGACACGATTGAAAAGTGGTAAGATACATGCTGGCTTATATGATTATGAATTGTTGGAAAATGGTATCGAACAAGATCATAACGATTCCTGATTGGATAAATACTCTCACTAATTTGGAATACCTTTACCTTGGTTCAAATCAACTGACAGGAACGATTCCTGATTTAAGTGCTCTCACTAATTTGGAGGACCTTTGGCTTGGTTCAAATCAACTGACAGGAACGATTCCTGATTTAAGTGCTCTCACTAATTTGCAACGGCTTTATCTTCGTTCAAATCAACTGAGCGGTGAAATCCCACCTTCTCTGAGTAATTTAAGTAATTTGGAGGAGAGTAGTCAAACGGGTAAGAGTTATGACGGATTAGACTTAGGTTATAACCACTTAACCGCTTCTGACCCAGAACTCATCAGTTTTCTCAACATTAAAGACCCTGATTGGGCTGATACTCAAACAATATTAACACCGCTCACCGGATGTCCTGATGGGGGAGTATTAAGTGTCAATCCAGCAACGATTGATTTTGGAAGTGAAGCTGTTGGCGATTCTCTTGCCTTAACGATTAATACTCGATCTCAAGATTGTGGGGAAGTTCAGATAGAGACTATTGAAATCGCAGGAAATCATGCCGCTGAATTTACCTATAATGAAAATAAGGAATGCTACCAAGGTGAATGGCAAGGCAAAACTTTCTCTTCCTGCAAATTCAGCGTTGTTTTTTCACCTACCTTAGCAGGTACCAAGGATGCCAGTTTGAGCTTTACATTCAATGATAGCAACGTGCAACAAAACTCTCCCATACCATTAGTGGCAGAAGCTGTTGATCCGGCTCAACCAAATCTGACACTTACTCCAAGCACCCATGACTTCGGTACAGTGACTCTTGGTAGAGGTCCCTTTGAGGCTCAAACATTTACCATCGAAAATACAGGTAATGTCAATCTCAAGTTCGATACGATGGCTTTAACCGGGATGGATGCCTCTCAGACATTTTTGCGGCCATCAGAACAATGTCAATTCTCTGTACAGTTAATGCCCTCATCACAGGGTAACAAGCAAGCCAACTTGAACTTAGCTTTTGGTACTATTACAAAGGATATTCCATTGACTGGAATCGTGACTGAACCAGCAGATTGTTCAGAAGCGAATATCACAATTGCTTCATTAAGTAATGGTGCCTGGGACTCCCCCGATACTTGGAACACTGACACGACACCAACGGCAAGCGATGTGGTGCAAATTAAAACGGATCATACCATCACCGGCATCGCCTTTGCTCAAGTGAAAACCCTCTGTATTGAAGAAGGAGGCAACTTAGTCAGTTTGGATAACAGCGCCCTGGAAATTCAAGCCATTGACTACATTCAAAATAAAGGGACTATCCTTGGTAAAGACGGTATCAGCGAAACGGTTCCCTGTTCAAGCAAAGAAGAGGTCGGTACAGAATCATGTGCTTATCCGGGTGCGAGTGTTATTCTCAAAGTGGGTTCTAGCGTCAAACAATATGGCAAGGCTGGAGATCAATGGTGGTATTCTTATGAATCTGGTGGTCCCATTTTTAATGCTGGCACAATCAAAGCCGGTAATGGTGGAGACGGTTCTCAGTATGCAGCACCTGATTGAAGTCAAAGAACTGGATACTGTAGAATTGGCATTAAATGTCACACTACCTAGCACGTCCGGGGCAACGAATATGATCACAGTAACCGCTACCTCACAGGCAGATTCAGAAATAAAGGCAAGTACAGCTGTGCAAATAGTGGCTCTGGAAAATATCATCACTCCTCCCGAAGGTTGGGTTTCTAATATCACTATTGGACCAGAAAGCAGCCTTTCCGGTGGTATTGCAACGGGTACTGTCATCGTTTCAGGTAACATAGAAAACGTTGACTTTCGCGGTGGAACCCTAAGCGGTCTCAATGAGGCAGGTGAAATTCAAGGCACGTTGGGCGGCACGATATTTAATAATAGCAAAGTGCGCGGATCCATTCAAGATGTCCTTTTAGCCCCGAACACTTCCATAACAGGCGGTATACTGAAAAAGACAATTATTGGCGATTCGCTTGAACCGGCATTATTGGAAGATTTGACCGTTATGTCTGGGAGTAACCTTGACAACGTGATCATTGGTCCAAATGTTGAGATAGCCAAAAATGTCACTTTGGGTACAGGTGTCGAATTTGTTTTGCCAGGAGTGGGTATAAATAAAGATGGGAAAATGATAAGTAGCCAAACAGGCTTCTTGAACCGTATTCGCATCAAAAATCAACGACATGCTAACGGTGTCAAACTCACCACAGTTCAAGTTGAAGAACTTCAGATTGAAGAACAGCTATTTGTTGATACCAAACATGTCGGGCAATCAGCAGAAATTCTCATCGTGGCTTACCACAAAACGGTCACCAAAACCACGAGTTATATGCGCGTTGGAAAAAACTGGAAAGTGTGGAATGGCGAAATCGCTCGCCTTGAAGCCGCAACGCCATACGAAGCCCTTGCTGAAAGAATGACAATTCCCATTTTTGAGGGCGACTTAAGTGGATTACCTGGTGATTTTACCGTGTATAGTGGCTACCGTTTAGAAACGGAGCAAAGTATTGTATTTAATGGGGAATCGCCTCTTAAATTTGCTGTAAAAAGCAAAGAATAGGATATTCTTAGGTTAGAAATCCGATTTTTCCAAAAATCGGATTTCTTGAAAGCAAGCATAGGGTAAGTAGAGTGAAACGATACGCAGTATAACGATGAGTGCTGAGTATGCCAATCATTAACTAATAGAGATGATTATGTCTTCAACCTGTTTTTTTTGTCATTTAAACGACAGTCAAATTCTTTTTCAAGATGATTTAGTGATAACAATCAGAGATGCCTATCCTATTTCACCCGAGCACACTTTAATTATCCCTAAACGGCATATTGTTTCCCTATTTGAGGCCACTCAAGAAGAGCAATTAGCACTATTACAAGCTTTACAAGTTGCTCAAAAAAATTTGAGCCAACAATATGCGCCTGACGGCTACAACATTGGGATTAATGATGGGATTGCAGCAGGGCAAACTGTTATGCATCTACATATTCACTTAATTCCCCGTTACATTGGTGATTGCCCTGATCCGCGTGGAGGGGTGCGATGGATATTTCCTGAAAAAGCCATTTATAGCGCATTGATAACGGAATAGAGTTAATGTTTCACTGGGTTGCAAAATGTTTCAAATCCGAAAACTTGACAGTTTGAAGTATATTTTACCCAAAATATTGTTCCCATTGTTCACACAGACGTTGTGCTTCAGCTTCACTAGGTTGAAGTGAAGCGTAGGCAATATTTTGCCAGACGCGGGTTAATCCAGCAAAATAGTTATATAATTCAATAGGTTGCTTAGATTTAACCCGACGGAGGCATTCATTTTCGGTGGCACCGTCATTGATACTGAGTCTATGGCGTACTGTCAGCACCGAAATGGCACCTCGATAGAGCAAACTAATGGCAGCCGATGCTTTGCCTGATTGCCATAATTTCCAGGCTTGTTTGGAAATATCTAGGGGTAAATGTGTGGTTTTGACTCCTTTTTTTAATAAACGCGGGGTGGCTGTGTAATTATCCTGCTTGATATTTTTTTGAAGGTGTTCTAACCAGCGTGAACCATAAATAACTAAAACTATGATTCCGACACCTAATAATATCCAGAGTAGTAGTTCAAACAGTTTGGCAATTAATCCGATGAAGCTATACGAAATGGGAGGAGTAGCGTCAGTGGTCGGTGTGTTTTCGGATGATTCACCGAGATAGTGTAAACGAGATTCTTCGCGGGTGGTTTTAAAGTCGGGTTGCGATAGAATTTCTGTGATATATTGTTTTGCAATTTCGGGTTTAACCGGTGATGCTTCTGCTAAACAGGTGGTGCTAAAAATTAGGGATAATATGAGAAAAATTAAGGTTTTCATTGATGATTCTTAACTTATTAGAAATCCGATTTTTTTCAAAAATCGGATTTCTGTTTTTTAAAATAGTTGTACTCAATCCGTTGTATTTTCAATATAAGCATTAATACGCCGAAAGGCTAATTCAATATCCCAACCTTCAAGATGAGTACGGCGGTTGAGATAAAGGGCAAAGCCTCCAGCCACATATAAAGGCTCTACAATGCTAATAACGATTACGCTAAAAATCATGCGAAGCATTTCCACCCAAAAAGTTTCGTCTTGAAAGAAGGTATAAAAAAAATCAAAAGTATGAGTGGTAGGCATCATTAAGTACAGCAAGCCAAATAGTGATAAAGATAATACCCATTCAAAATGTATACAGACAATTGTGAACCATACTGCTGTGTCACGGGTTTTTTTCTGTAAAATTCTGATACGTTGGGAAGTGCTTTTACCCCGTGAACCTTCTAATTGCGAAACGGGTAAATTAAATGAACGAGCCAAATCAAAACGCCCGAAGCTTAATGCCCATAACAGGCGTGTTTTGAGTAAACTTGGTAAAGCTTTTATCGTTTGCTGAATCCCGGGTTGCTCTCCAAATAAGGCTAAACTTAAAAAGTATAAGATAATACGATCAAATCCAGGTTTTAGCCACCAAATAATTAATGCGGCAACCCATAAATGCTCATAAAATAGTATAAAAAGCGTCGCAAAGAAGGGCAACATGAGGGTAAACCATATTTTATATAAAGGTTTCCACCATTTCCGCACCATACTAAAGCCTAAATCAATAGATTCCCAAGAATTGCGCGGGCGAACCACAGCTTCAATACGATCAAGTTGCATGATGGTGCCCTACCTTGATAAAGTAAGTTATCATTAAAAACCATAATAAACCACCCACACTATATTTAATCAGGGGAGCAATAGTGGCATTGGATGACCAAAAGGCTTCGATAAAGGCTGCAAGCAATAACATAGCAATGACACCATAAACAAGTTGCATACTCTGAATAGCGGCATGATGCAGGGCTTGTAGGCGAGTCAGTCGTCCTGGGGCAATTAACGCTAATCCTAATTTTAAACCCGCCGCCCCTGCCAGTACAATCGCCATCAATTCTACACTACTATGCCCTGCGACAAATGAATAAAAAGGAACGTTGTAACCAACATAAGTGAGATGCCCAGCCACACAGCCTATATATAGCCCATTGAATATGATAAAAAATAATGTACCCAATCCAAATAGAATGCCACCGGCAAAGGTTTGAAAACCGATACTGATATTATTGCGGATATAAAAGCCAAACATTAAAAAATCACTATCCGCTTCCCTGTTACGCCCAAGATGTTCAGCCGTAGGGCTATACATTTTTTCTACTTGATGTACTTGTTCAGCATTCATCAGGGTATAAACTAATTTAGGATTGATTTGTACCCCAATAAACATGATGAATAGGGAACCAAAAAATAATAAACCTGACAAAGCTACCAATCGTGATTCTTCGCGCACTCGTTGCGGAAAATCAACTAAAATAAAATGAACGATTTGAGTCATTAATTGACTTTTAGTACGATAAAGATGCTGATGTCCACGCAATACCAGACGATTAAGTCGTTCTATCAAGTTGGGTGTATAGTGACGATCCCGCGCCAGTGCTAAATGTTGACAGACTTGTCGATACTGTTGTGGGAATTTGACAGCTTCTTGATTTTCAAGCCGTTTTCGTTTATCAAGGTTGTCTAGCCAGCATTCCAAATTATCCCATTGCAGTTGATGACTGCGTTCAAAAGTTCGTTGTTTCATAGTTTCATAATGTTGAATTAAACCTGTCAGGTTTATTTGCCGATTTTATTTCTCATTCTTTAAAATTTATAGATTAAACTTGTTGCTAAAGAAGTATCCGTTTTTTTCTTCCCTGGTGCAGGGATATAGGAGTAAAATCTTTCATAATCTATTTTAATGTCAATGGATTTATTAACATAGAAGGTAAATGATAACAAACCCTCTGTTTCATAATCATTTCTATTAGAATAATCTGAACCGTAATTGAGTTCCATAAAAAGAGAGATGTTTTCCATGAGGGGATATTTAACGCGACAACCCAGTAATAAATAATCTTGATAACTGTCAGCACCCGTGGTGTAATCATTAGCCCGATTTTGGTAGCCCATCCTGGTTTTGAAATATTTTTCATTATTGCTTTGATACCAGGTATGTAAATAGCCTACACCTAATCGCCATTGGTGTTCATAACCCCTGGGTTCATTTTGATAAGAAGTGACTTTCCCATAAAAGCCGGAAGTATGATTCAAATGATAAACATTTAATAGGCTCATTTCATGTTCTTCTTTAGAACGTTTCTGTCTTTTTTCCGTTCTTTTTCCTTTTATTTTTAAATAGACTTTATTAGCTTCCCCTTGGCTGCTTAACGAAAAACTATATTTAAGTGCCCCTTCATCGACATTTCCCTGGTTTCGTGAAAAAGCAGCACTGGCTTTTCCAGAAAGCGGTAAATAAGGTGGTATTTTGACATCATGAGCATTGGTTTTCGTTTGAGAAATCAGGATACTTTCATCAAGTGATAACGCCTTTGTAGAAGGTAAAAGGGTTAAACCAATTAAAGTGAAAATATAGAAAACGTTTTTCATGGTTCGCTTGATTTTCTATCACAATCCGCCTGTTTACAAGTAGAACAACCTGATTTGGATATTGCAGTGTTAGGATGATGTTTTACAATCCAAATTTGGAATAGCCCCCAGGCGGAACAAAGTATAGTTAAGCCAAAAATCGCAAAAATGTAGTCAGACATAATACCTAAAAATGGCAATTAGATTGTATAGATGTTCAGAAAAATAATTTTTTGATCAAACCTGTTTTAGGTGATAATGCTTAATGCTTAATGGTTAATAAAATCCGTAGAAATCCGATTTTTTTGAAAAATCAGATTTCTTGAAGCTTATTACAAATATAGAATCAATAGAAATTAACCATTAAGCATTAAGCATTAAGCATTAACCATTATTAAGAAGAGCTAAATAAACCAGAAAATCCCATAAATGCCAATGACAAGATACCAGCAATTATCATACTCATAGCCGTGCCTTTCATTAGCTTGGGTACATTTGATAATTCATTTTCTTCACGCAATCCTGCCATCAATACCAATGCCAAAGTAAAACCCCCTCCAGCACCCAACGCATAAATAAGCCCTTCCAATAACCCATAACCCCGATTAGTCGCAAAAATGGCAAAGCCAAGAATGGCACAATTAGTCGTAATCAACGGTAAATAAATACCCAAGGCACGAAACAAAGCCGGGCTTGCTTTTTTAATCACCATTTCGACAAATTGCACCGTACTGGCAACCACCACAATAAAGCTGATCAGGCGTAAATAAGGGGCATATATCAGTATATAAGTATTCAGAAACCAGGTACAAAGGGCTGTGATTAACATCACAAAGGTACTTGCTAATCCCAGCCGTAAAGCGGTTTCTACTCTACCCGAAACGCCAAAAAAAGGACACAGTCCCAGAAAATAAGAAAATACAAAGTTATTGATCAATAAGGCACTTAAAAAAATCCATACAAGATTATCCATTAGCTAATTCCCCCTTCCACGGTAGCGAGTTGTGCACTCGCTTTTTTTGCTCGTTCAGTGAGCCAATTGAAAAATAGTAGGATCAAACCAAGCATAAGAAATCCGCCTGGTGGCAGAAGCATAACTATCCAAGGCTCAAAATGAGGTCCAAACAATGATACGCCAAACAATGAACCATTACCTAAAATTTCCCGAACACTACCCAGGGTCAGTAGAGCAAACACAAAGCCAATGGAGGTTCCCAACGCATCTGCAATTGCTAAGCCGACACGATTTTTCGATGCAAATGCTTCCATACGACCTAAAATCATGCAATTGACGACAATTAAAGGAACAAAGGCACCAAGCTCCTTATGTACTTCAGGTATCAGAGCTTGTAGGCTGTAATCAGCCACCGTCACAAAAGTGGCAATAATAATGATATAACAGGAAATGCGCACCTGTTTGGGAATTAAATTCCTAAATAAAGAAACCAGGATGCTAGAACCAAGTAATACAAAAAAAGTGGCAAGCCCCATTGCAATCGCATTGATCGCAGTATTGGTAACCGCTAACATGGGACATAAGCCCAATACGTGAACAAAAACGGGATTTTCTTTCCAAATGCCCTTTAAAAATTCATCATAAGAGTTTGTTGAAGACATAATCAATTTTTTCCATTTTTTTTTGCACCCTTCAAAAATATAGGGGCAACCATAGTGGTTGCCCCATGCCTCAATCATTAATCATTAATCATTAACAATTAACTATTAACAATTAATCATTAATAATGCTTGTGCCTAATTAATTCAATCAATGCCTAAAATGACGCATTCCAGTTAATACCATGGCAATGTTATGTTCATCCGCTGCCGCTATGACTTCTTGATCGCGCATGGAACCGCCTGGTTGAATAACGGCAGTTATGCCCACCTCAGCAGCCGCGTCAATGCCATCCCTAAAGGGAAAAAAGGCATCAGATGCCATCACAGCACCTTTTACCTCTAACTTTTCGTCGGCAGCCTTGATCGCCGCAATTTTTGCACTGTAAACGCGACTCATTTGTCCGGCACCGATTCCAATCGTCATACCTTCTTTACAATAAACAATAGCATTAGATTTAACAAATTTGACGACTTTCCAAGCAAAAAGTAAGTCTGATAACTCGGTTTCTGTTGGTTGTCGCTGTGTGACGATTTTTAAGTCAGTCGCAGTAATGGCTCCTAAATCGCGTTCTTGTACTAATAAGCCCCCATTGACTCGTTTAAAGTCCAAAAATTCCCCTTGCATAGGAATATTCAAGACACCACAGGTTAAAACGCGCACATTGGCTTTAGTTGCTAAAATTGGTTTCGCGTCTTCAGCTACTTTAGGCGCGATAATCACTTCAACAAATTGACGATCAATGATAGCCTTTGCAGTTTGAATATCCAAGGGGCGGTTAAAAGCGATAATGCCACCAAAGGCGGAAGTGGGATCCGTTTGAAAAGCGCGTTCGTAGGCGGTCAAAATAGTCTCGCCAATCGCTACTCCACAAGGATTGGCATGTTTGACAATTACACAAGCAGGCTCATTAAAAGCTTTGACACATTCCAAGGCAGCATCAGTGTCAGCAACATTATTATAAGATAATGCTTTGCCCTGTAATTGGGTTGCGGTTGCGACACAAACGGCTTGGGGATTGGATTCAGCGTAGAAAGCGGCTTTTTGGTGAGGATTTTCGCCATAGCGCATGGCTTGTACTTTTTGGTATTGCAATGAAAGTGTGGACGGAAAATCGGATTCACCGCTTTCTATTTGCCCCAGGTAGTTAGCGATAGCACCATCATATCGGGCGGTATGTGCAAAAACTTTACGTGCCAAAGTAAAGCGAGTCGCTTCCGTCACTGCCCCATTATGGGTAGCCATTTCTGCCAATACAGTATTATAATCTTTCGTATCCACAAGCACCGTCACGGCAGCATGGTTTTTAGCGGCGGAGCGCAACATCGCAGGACCACCGATGTCAATATTTTCAATTGCCGTTGCTAAATCACAATCCGACTTCGCAATAGTTTGTTCAAACGGATATAGATTAACAACCAGTAAATCAATAGGAGCAATATCGTGTTTGCTCATGATAGCTTCATCAACACCGCGCCGCCCCAACAAGCCACCATGAATTTTCGGATGTAGCGTTTTCACTCTACCAGCCATTATCTCTGGAAAGTGGGTATAATCAGAAACTTCCGTTACTGAAATCCCATGAGCTTTCAGTAATTTAGCCGTGCCACCGGTGGATAAAATTTCCACACCTTGATCGCTTAAAGCTTGTGCAAAATCCGTCAGACCGGATTTATCAGAGACACTGATAAGCGCACGTTGAATGCTTGACATGTTATATTCCTTTAATACTGATTAAAAATATTTATGTGTATCTACTTATCTGAAAGACTATAATAGTAATTAGAAATAAAAGTAACTACTTAGCTATAAAAAAATGCCTAAGGGGTTTGTTGTTCATGCGCATCGCTTTGATTTATATTAAATATTTTTGTGTGTATTTATCCAACAAAGCTGAGTAGTTACAAATATTATAACCATTTTAAATTAATTGGAGTCAATAGAATGTCAAGTGATTTTTTGCCTACTCAACTTGTGGATACGATCAATAAAATCGCACAAACTGCGGGAGAACGCATCATGGAGGTGTATGCAACTGATTTTGAGGTAGAACAAAAAGCAGATAAATCTCCTTTAACAGTTGCGGATATGGCAGCCCATGAAACCATTGTGACCGGTTTGAAGGAACTAAACAACGATTGCCCCATATTATCTGAAGAATCAGCCAAAATTCCCTATTCAACGCGTGCTAGTTGGGATCGTTATTGGTTAGTTGATCCGCTTGATGGTACACGTGAATTTGTTAAGCGTAATGGTGAATTTACGGTTAATATTGCTTTAATTGATGATCATAAACCGATACTGGGTGTAGTATATGTACCGGTGACGGGTGTGACGTATTTTGCGGCGATGGGAAGCGGTGCCTTTAAGTGTTTACCCCAACAGTCGCCAACACCTATCCATGTACGCCCGCTCCCCAAAAATCGTTTGACGATAGCAGGTAGTCGTTCGCATGGGAGTGAATCTTTGCAAAAATTTATCCAGGCATTGGATGTAGAAGTAGAAGTGATCAGTATTGGCAGTTCATTAAAAATGTGTTTAGTGGCTGAAGGTAAAGCCGATGTTTATCCTCGCTTTGGTCCAACTTCTGAATGGGACACCGCAGCGGCACAATGTGTGCTTGAACAAGCAGGTGGTTATTTAACGGATTTACACTTACAACCCCTACGTTACAATACAAAAGATTCACTTCTCAATCCCTATTTTTTTGTATTCAGTGACACTCATCAGGATTGGTCACGTTATATCACGCAAGCGGTGTCAATTTAGAGTTCAATTAATATGGTGAAGTTGGAGCTTACCAGACCTAAAGGTTTGGATTCCAATAAAATTGGAGTCCAAAGCTTAAGTTTTGGGTTCCAATAAAAAACTAGGCAAAAATTATGAAAAAAATATTCATCATCATCATGATACCGATACTAGTCGGTTTTTTGGGTCATGCCACTTTAGCTGCTAATAAATCTCATGTCAAAAAACTAAAAAAAACTAAAAAATGCCAACGATGTAATTTAAGTGGAGCTAAACTCAATGGTGCAAGATTAACAAGAGCTAGACTACGTGGTGCTAATTTATCTAGGGCTAAACTCAGAGGTGCAAGTTTGCGTAGTGCTGATCTCCGAGGAGCGAATTTAAGTCGAGCTGATTTGCGTCGCGCCAATTTGCGTTCAGCTAAACTGAATCGGGCGAATTTAAGCAGGGCAAACTTACGCGGTGCGAATTTGCGTGGTGCGGATCTTCGAGGTGCCAATTTGAGCGGTGCTAAATTTAAAGGGGCTAATTTGCGTGGTGCTAAACTGAAAGGGGCTAGAGGTGGTAATTTTAGAGGTGCTATAGGAGTCAGAAAATAGTATAACGGATGATCTCACTACGCTTGTAACTGCGTTAGAACGGGAGATTATTATGAAAAAACTGATCGTTTTATTTTTAATACCATTCATGCTTGGATGGCCAAATCGTTTAAGCTTGGCGGCTAATAGAGTTCATGTCCAAAAGCTCAAGAAAACGAAAAAGTGTATTCGATGTAATTTGAAATATGCTGCACTTAATGGTGCGAGATTAATCCGTGCGAGATTACGTGGTGCTAATTTATATAGAGCAAAACTCAAGGGAGCCAGCTTGCGTAGTGCCGATCTAAGAGGGGCAAATTTAAGCCATGCTGATTTACGTCGCGCTAATTTACGCTCGGCTAAATTATATCGAGCGAACTTAAGTGGTGCCAATTTGCGTGGTGCCAATTTGCGCGGTGCCGATCTCAGGAAAGCTAATTTGCGTGGCACTAAATTTAAAGGTGCTAATCTAAGGGGGGCTAAGCTTAAAGGTGCCAGAGGTGGCAATTTTAAAGGTGCTAAAGGCGTTAAATAATGATAAATTATTGTAACTACTCAGACTAACCACAAGGGATTACCCTTACATAATCATATTGTTTGTAGGGGCAATCCGTCGGGTTACTAAGTTATTTTATGCACGTTCCTAACAATTAACCATTAACCCTTAAAATATCTGTTAAATCCTCTAAATCTCCTACTGTCTTATTTAAAACCTCCCAAATATCCCCCGTAACCAAATTATCATTTATTCCTTGATTGCTATCCTGTAACCAACATAAATCCAATCTGTCATTTTGTTTTGCCAACGTGTCACGACTAAAACATCGCCAACGTCCCCCTTCACCTTCATCATGCCGTTTACTTTGTCCATTAGGATCATCACCATAAACCATTTCAAATGGCCTTAAATGTTCCCTGGTTAAATGTAGATAGGGCCCAAAAATAGGTTTGTCCGTTCGTAAATCATAAAACCAAACGGTTTCTGTTTTTTCAGCGGCGGTTTGGCCCTTTTTAAAAAAAAGCAAGTGTGCCAACACATTATGTGGGTAAAAAATTCCATAAGGTAGGCGTAGTATCGTCTGAACGACACAAGTGTCAAGCAAGGTACTGCGTACTTGTTGAGCCGGTCCCACCGCTTTGAGTACTTTATCGGGTAGTACGACCGCAGCTCGCCCTCCAGGTTTCAGTGTCTGGTAAATGTGTTGCAATAACGCCAAAGAAGCATCGTGATTTTCTAACTCATCCGAAGAAGATGTACTGGCAAAAACGAGCATACTGAATATCACATCTGCTTGGGGCCATGCCTGCAAATTAGATAATAGACTATCGCCCCACCGTACAGGGAGATGTTGGGAATGATCAATATGATGTAATAAACAATTCATGAGTGCTAAACGTTGCCGCACCAGGTCCGGTTCTACCGCAATAATATTGGGGGAACTATTTTTTTGAGTGCTTGAGATATCCAATAATTCATCGCTCATTACTTGAATATACTCATCAGCGGCAACAACAAAACTTGCAGTACCTGCTAGTGGATCTTGAATTAACTCCCCTAATTGTGGTTGTATTAAGATAACAATGAGATCGACCAATGAACGTGGTGCTATATACAAGCGGTTATCGTTTTCATAAGTACATTTTTCTAAAAAAGTGTCGTAAACTTCCCCTAAATCATCAATAGGCAACACATCAACAGCGGCAAGCGTGGTGATAATTGAGGTTAATTGTTCTGAATTTTTCAAAGCCGTGCTGGCATGAGCATAGAGACCGGCAATATAAGGTTCACGGTGTTGTCCAAGTTCTTTTAGAATTTTTTGATAATACTCATATTGTTCTTTACCCTGTTTCTTGATTAACACACCCCAACTTAAATGGGCTGGTATTTGATTGATTTCTCCTAAAAGGTTGGCTACTTTTAAAAATAGCAACCAAGTCAAATCGGTGACATAAGCATGAATCGGAATGCCCGTATTTGCCAATTGCTTGGCAGGTGCAATCAATTTTTGAGCGACATCAGCAATAGTATTTATCATAATCTTTGTATAATAAAAAACTTAGAAACTTGTCTGCAAGTATAATATTTATTTTGGTAGCCGCTAGCTGTTCAGATAACTAAAGACTAATAACTTTGACTTTTCTGAAAGCCTATATTTATTTTTAATCACTTATAACTGATAACTAATAAATAATAATTAAAATCATGATTACAGTAAAAGAATTAATGACTCGTGAATTATACACACTGAAACCGACAGATACAGTGTATCAAGCACGAGAATTAATGTTAAATAAACAGATACGACATATACCCATCGTTGATAAACAGGGTAATTTTTTAGGTTTATTGACTAAGCGTGACTTATTAGCAGCATCGGTTTCAATGTTAGCTGACATTGATGTTTTGGAACGCAATGAACTTGAAGAGGGTATTCCAATTAACGAAATCATGATAACTGATGTCATCGTTGCCCAGGAAAACACGTTTTTACTTGAAGCAGCACACTTCATGTTAAAACAAAAACATGGTTGTTTACCCGTTTTCCAAGATAAGAAACTGGTTGGCATTTTGACCGAAGCTGATTTTGTCAAACTGGCTATTTACTTAATGGAAAAAACGCCTGAAGAAAGTGAAAAGTAAATAGACTGAATGCGATTTTCGTTTTTTTTATAACGACAGACCTAATAGGTTTAAAAAATCTGTCTAAAACTTAGCATTTTTGTCAAGCATTGAATCCTATTCAAAAGTCCTTATTTATTAAGTTCAATTCAGGATAACTGATAACTAAATTAAGGAAATCATCTATGGCTGATATTTTACAACAACAAGTTGAAACGGCTCTTAAGCAATACATTGATCCCTACCTACAAAAGGACCTTGTGTCAGCGAAAACGATTAAAAACATTCAGATTGAAGGTGATACCGTCACGGTGGATATCACCTTTGGTTTCCCAACTGCCGGCTATAATGACACCTTGAGCCAACAATTAAAAACCAAAATAGGGGCTTTGGAAGGTGTCGGTACAGTCAATATCAATGTCAGCCATAAAATTGTTGCCCATGCAGTTCAAAAAGGTGTGGATCCCCTTAAAAATGTGAAAAACATCATCGCAGTTGCCTCTGGCAAAGGCGGTGTGGGAAAATCCACTACGGCGGTTAATCTTGCCCTCGCACTTTCGGCTGATGGTGCCAATGTGGGTATATTAGATGCGGATATGTATGGTCCAAGTCAACCCCGTATGCTCGGCATATCACAACAACCCGAATCCAAAGATGGTCAATCCCTAGAACCGGTGAGACATTACAATATACAGTCCATGTCCATCGGCTACTTAGTAGAAGAAGACACCCCCATGATCTGGCGTGGTCCAATGGTGACTCAAGCCCTGGAGCAATTACTTAAAGAAACTCGTTGGCATGAACTAGATTATCTGGTTGTTGATCTTCCCCCCGGCACCGGCGACACGCAACTCACTTTAGCACAAAAAATCCCGGTGAGCGGCGCGCTGATCATTACCACCCCCCAAGATATTGCTTTGCTTGATGCTCGTAAGGGCTTGAAAATGTTTGAAAAAGTCAATGTGCCGGTACTCGGTGTCATCGAAAATATGAGCATACATATTTGTAGCAAATGCGGCAACGAAGAACATATTTTTGGAAAGGGTGGTGGTTTACGGATGGCACAAGAAACGGATGTTGATTTCCTAGGGGCTTTGCCTTTAGACATTAGTATTCGTGAAAATGGTGATGACGGTCATCCGACTGTGATCGCTGAACCAGAAGGACGTATTGCACAAATTTACCGAGAGATTGCCAGACGTGTTTCGGCTAAACTATCCTTACAAGCTAAGGAATACACGACTAAATTTCCCAGCATCAAAGTCATGAATAATTAACTAATTGGGAATGGGGGAATTGTGAATTGTGAATAGTTAACGACTAAACACATTAATAACGGATTATTTTTTGATAAAGCATTAGACTTGTTCCTTTTCAACACGCTAGAATATAATTCAAATTTCCCCATTCCCCATTTTCAATTCCCCAATACCCAATGAGCATTAAATCCGATAAGTGGATCCGCCGTATGGCGAAATCCCACCAAATAATAAACCCCTTTGAACCGCACCAAGTCAAGGAAAATGCCACCGGGCGTGTCATTTCTTATGGCACCTCTAGCTACGGCTATGACGTGCGTTGTGCCAACGAATTTAAACTTTTTACTAATATCAACGCGACGATTGTTGATCCTAAAAATTTTGATGCCAAAAGTTTCGTTGATGTCAAAGCAGATAATTGCATTATCCCTCCTAACTCATTTGCATTAGCACGGACTATAGAATATTTTCGCATTCCACGCGACATATTAGGCATTGTTTCCGGCAAAAGCACTTATGCTAGAATGGGTATTGTCGTTAGCAACACCGTTATTGAACCGGAGTGGGAAGGACATATCACCCTAGAATTTTCTAACACCACTCCTTTACCAGCTAAAATCTATGCTAACGAAGGGGTCGCCCAAGTTTTGTTTTTAGGAACGGATGAGATATGTGAAACATCCTATAAAGATCGCAATGGCAAATACCAAGGACAAACGGGAGTGACATTACCAAAAGCCTAATTCCAATATTGAGTTCCTGGAATCCAAAGTTTTAGTTTATAGTTATCCAAACAAATATTGCGACTTAAAAATCCTGTTTTTTAGAAAAATCGGATTTTTTGCTGGCTAAAACTTTTCTGGCTAACTATATTGTTAAAAAATCATAAGACAGTATTGTATATTTTATGCTATTATCTACAGATGAATGTCAAATTAGCATTACAATTATTAGGTGTACATCGTAGAACATCGTCTCGTTATGTAAAAGA
>QNES01000033.1 GCA_003645255.1 Gammaproteobacteria bacterium | reverse complement strand
GAATTATTATTACGTTGATCGCACGGCTTATATTGAAAAGCTAGAACAAGCCAATGAACCTTATATATTTTTTTTACGTCCACGCCGCTTTGGTAAAAGCTTGTTTATCTCTATACTGCGGCATTATTATGGTATAGAATTCACCGAGCAGTTTGCTCAATTATTTGGCAACTATTATATTGGTCAACATCCCACGCCAAAAGCCAATAGTTATGCCGTTTTGTACTTGGAATTTAGTCGGATTGATACCACGACTAGAGAGAGTACTTTTGAAGGCTTTTTAAGAAATGTGGTAAGTGGGGTTCATCGTTTTTTGGAAACCTATACCACTTTATCAAAAAGTGATATAAAACAAATACTTAGCCAAAAATCACCCGAAAGCGTGTTGGTGAAATTGTTTGAGTACTACCATGAACCGAATATTTATGTCTTGATTGATGAATATGATCACTTCGCCAATGAGATTATGGCGTTTAACCTGGATCATTTTTCGGATTTTGTCAGTCGCAATGGTTTTGTTCGCAAGTTTTATGAGGCGATTAAAGAAGCTACCGGGCAGGGGATTGTGACTCGTTTTTTTGCCACCGGGGTGACACCGATTACTTTGGACAGTTTAACCAGTGGTTTTAATATTGCCGCTAATTTGACGACTCATTTTTATTTCCATGAAATGATGGGGTTTACGGAATCTGAAGTGGGCACTTTGCTCAAGAAAACCGCGCCTGAGTTGTCAAAAGAAGAACATCAAAGGGTGTTGGACGATCTGAAAAAGTGGTATAATGGCTATCTTTTTGCGCCTGATGCCGAATTTCGGTTGTACAATCCAGATATGGTGCTTTACTTTTTAAAGGAATTTGCCTATAAAAATACTTATCCAAGGACTTTAATTGATCTCAATATTGCCAGTGATTATGGCAAGCTCCGCCGCTTGTTTCGTTTAGGTAGCAGCGAACATTATAAAGTGGTTCTGGAAGGCTTAATCGAAACAGGACAAGTTGAGGCTTTATTGACTCAACAATTTAGTTTTGAAAAATCGTTTGATCAGGATGATTTCATCAGCCTGTTATTTTATATGGGTTTAGTTACCATCCATCAAACGAGACTGTCTCGTTTCAAATTTTCCTTTCCAAATTACGTCATTAAGGAGTTGTATTTAGAGTTTTTTATCAAGTCCCTCAAGGAGCAATTTCAACTCGACTTTGAAATTAATGATGTCCGTGATAAGTTGGAACAGTTAGCACTGGATAATAACATCAAGCCCTTTGTAAGTTTAACGGAAAAGGCTCTGAAAACCTTATCCAACCGTGATTTCATTTCTTTTGATGAAAAATACATCAAGGCATTATTTGTTGGCTTTGCCAGTTTGTCTAATTTGTATTTCATCAAAAGTGAGCCGGAAATGGAACAGAAATATCCCGATATTCTGTTTTTATACCGCCAACCTTATGCTCCGAATTATCAATTTTTGCTGGAATTAAAATATTTGAACAAGAAGCAGCGTAGCCGATTAAACGAGAAACGAAAAGAGGCGATTAATCAAATTAAAAATTATCGGCAGTTTCCTGAAATCCAACACTTGGAGAATTTGAAAAGTTGGGTAATTGTGTTTGTCGGTGAGAAGGCGGAGGTGGTTGAGGAAATTTGATGGTATTCTGTCGGGGCGAACCTGTGTGTTCGCCCTGAACTGATCCCTTTTATTCTATCTTTTCTTTCTCAATTAATACGGTCATTATTTTTAATTAATCGAAAATCGAATGGTTGTTACCCACCCAGCGTATTCCATCACCTAAAGTTTCTCGTTTCCAAAAGGGCGCACGAGATTTGAGTGATTCAATTAAAAAGCGACAAGCTTCAAAAGCGGGAGCGCGATGCCCTGCCCAGGCGGCAATTAATACTATCGTTTCCCCAGGTTGTATCTTCCCTACACGATGAATAATTAACGTCTCAAGAATATCATAACGTTGTAAAGCGGTTTCACTCAGCGTATGCAGGTATTTTTCTGTCATGCCTGGATAATGTTCTAAAAACATGGCTTGCACTGTATCACCTTCGTTATGATCGCGCATCGTACCGACAAATGGGACAACAGCTCCGTATTTGCCATACGTTAATGTTTTTTCGTAGGTTTGTAATTGGTCCCAGGGGTTAAATGCTTTTTCAGTGATTTCAACTTTCATTTTAGCCTCCTGTCACGGGTGGAAAAAAAGCCACTTCGTCGCCCGCTTGTACTAACACATCAGGCTTTGAATATTCTTTATTCACTGCCATAAGTATATGAACGGGTAAGGGTGCATTATCACAAACTTTAGTCCAGACTTGTTCTACGGTTAATGAATCAGAAGATTCGATTTGGACTTCACTTTTTCCAACTTGCTCACGCAAACTGGCAAAAAATTTAACGGTAATAGTCATGTTAGTTATAAATAAGTTATAGCTCTTTTCAATTTGAATTTATACCACTATCTAATCTTTTATTGTATATTATTATATAATTTTTAAATAACATTTACCTAAAATTTTTAACCAGTAGGAGTCATCAATGAATGAAGTAAAGCATTGTCGTTTGTTAATTCTGGGTTCTGGTCCTGGGGGATATACTGCCGGGGTGTATGCTGCTCGTGCTAATCTTAATCCTGTTTTGATTACCGGCTTAGAGCAGGGTGGGCAGTTAATGACGACCACAGAGGTTGATAATTGGCCTGGGGACCAAGAAGGGGTGCAGGGTCCAGATTTGATGGAGCGGATGCGCAAACATGCGGAGCGTTTTAAGACGGAAATTGTGAATGATCATATTAGTGCTGTTGATCTAAAACAGCGTCCGTTTCGTTTAACGGGAGATGCCGGGCAATATACTTGTGATGCTTTGATTATCGCAACGGGGGCATCGGCTCAATATTTAGGTTTGCCGTCTGAGCAGGCTTTTAAGGGTAAAGGTGTTTCGGCTTGTGCTACTTGTGATGGTTTTTTCTATCGTGATAAAAAGGTTGGTGTGATTGGGGGAGGGAATACGGCAGTGGAGGAGGCACTTTATTTATCGAATATTGCCTCACACGTTACCGTCGTTCATCGGCGTGATGCCCTGCGTGCTGAGAAGTTTTTAGTTAATGAACTATTGGAAAAGGAAAAAGAGGGTAAAGTCACCATCGCTTGGAATCATATACTTGATGAGGTGTTAGGAGATAATAGCGGTGTGACGGGTATGCGTCTTAAAAATGTTCAGGATGGTAGCACTCAAGATATTGATTTATATGGTGTTTTTATTGCGGTCGGGCATAAACCGAATACAGAACTGTTTGTAAACCAATTGGAAATGAATCATGGCTATATTGTAGTCAATGGCGGTAATGAGGGCAATGCACAGGCAACCAGTGTGCCAGGTGTGTTTGCAGCCGGAGATGTATGTGATCATATTTATCGTCAAGCGATTACTTCTGCGGGGAGCGGTTGTATGGCGGCGTTAGATGCGGAAAAGTATTTAGAATAATGGCTAATGATTAATGCTTAATGGTTAAGGGCAACCACAAGGGTGTGCAGCCTACGTATTATTTAAGATGATTCTTAAGTCATTAGAAATCCGATTTTTGAAAAAATCGGATTTCTTATTTCCAAGCATTAACCATTAAATAAAAACCATGCGTTATAGTTATCAAGCCTTTGACAATCAGAAACAGGAAGTAAGCGGTATCTTAACTGCTGATGCTGAAAGAGAAGCTTTCCGTCAATTACAAAAACGGGGACTAACTCCTATTTCTTTGATACTGTTAGGTGCAAAAAAACGTCGTCAAAAAGTCAGTCAACCTAAACAGCGTGATGTTTTAATTGTTCTTCATGAATTGGCGACTTTATTGGAATCAAGTGTCGCTTTGATAGATGCAGTGGAGTCCCTTGGACAGTCTTCACATCATCCTTTTATTACCCAAACTTTTACGGATATTGCTGCTCAATTACGTCAGGGTATCGCTTTTTCTGCTGCTTTGCAAAAATGTTCCCTGAAATTGCCCTGGTATATGACGCAATTAGTTGAAGCAGGAGAATTAACGGGTCATGTCGCTACCGCTTTGCGCGACGGTGTCGAGCAGATGGAATATGAAGCGCGAGTAGCTAATGAAATGCGTAATGCCATGATTTATCCCATTATATTAATTTTTTCCGGCATTGCCGCCGTTTTGATGATTTTTACGATTGTTGTACCCCGTTTTGCTGGCATACTTAAAAATCGCGGTGACGATATACCAATGCTGGCTCAAATTGTTTTGAACACAGGCATGTTTTTTAATAACTATTTTGAATGGCTTATTGGGGGAGCAGTGGTGTTAGCGATAATAGTGGGGTATTTATTTAGTCAGCCCTATTTACGCGCTAAACTTAAAGATGCCACTGCAAAATTGCCCGTATTTGGTGTTTGGATTATTGAATCTGAAACGGCTCGTTGGGCAGCGATGATGGGTACTTTGTTAGAAAATCGTGTTTCTTTATTAGGTGCCCTTGAATTAGCCAGTGAGGGCATTAAGCTACCAAGCCTTAATGCCAAATTGAATCAAGTGCGTAAAGCTGTCAAAGCCGGCACCAGTTTATCACAAGCTTTGCAGGATAATGAAGCTTTAACACCAACCGGGCATAATCTCATACGCGCCGGGGAAAAGGCTGGGAAGTTGCCTAGAATGTTGCGTTCATTGGCAAAATTATTGGAAGAAAGTGGGCGAGTTCGGATGAAGCGATTTTTGTTATTGATAGAGCCAGCGGCGATTTTGGTGATAGGGGGTGTAATCGGGGTGATTATCACCGGGGTGATTTTAGCGATTACGAGCGTTAATCAGGTTAATTTTTAAGTTTTGGGGGAATGGGGAAGAATACTGATTATTTGGCTTAGAGAGTTATGTGCATAGAGTAGGTATGTCGGGTGGATAAAGCGGTAGCGTATCCACCTACAATTAGGACTCAACGTTAATCCAAATCAGAAAAAAATTTTTGATTCAACATCTCTTCTAATGTAAAAGGGCATTCAGCAGGAAAATTTTTTTTATCAATACCCGTTTCGTCTTCTGCATTTAATTTTGCTTTTTCATAAGCAATCTTAATTTTTTGCTCAATTTCATAACGTAAGCTTGGACTATCTGCTAAAAGTTCATTAATATCAATGCGTTGAATGAGTATGGTATTTTTCAAACTTCTTGATCTTTTTATTGATTGGAATTTCCATTTTATAAGGTGAGCAAGTAATACTGTTAAACGACTTATCAATTCCCTTTTTTCGCTCCTGCTCATAGATTCTAATTCCTCTGCTATATGTTCAACATCTTTTATTTCGGTAAATCGTTTTTCACGGATTAAACGAGCACTTCTTGTAATCCAAGAATAGAAATCTTCATGATAGCCAATTACTGTTTCCATAATTTTCCCCTTTTTTACAACGCCCTTTATTGATTTAATTATAATATTAAACTTATTATAGATGCAAGATAAAAGAAATATCTTTTTTTCAAAAAATGACTAAACAATTACCTCAGTTCCCAGATGAAAATACCCCCGTACAATGGATTTGGCCTCCCATAGCCGGGCGTAATATTTTAGATAAAGTCTTTAAACATGCCCTAAAACCTCGTTTACAGTCAGATGGTACTTGGGAAATTAAGGCAAAAAATGACTGGCATTGTTTTTCTAAATCGGATTGGTTATATACCCATCCGGATGAGGCACAAGCTGCCCTACGCATTCATATGCAGAAACATTTACAATGCAGTCCCATTTTATCAGAACAACGCTGCGTGGCGGTTGCCACCGGTATTGAAAACAGGTGGCGTTTATGGCAAATTGTTCACCATGAACCGACATTGGCTGAAAATTTGGCAAAAGTATTGCATGAAAAATCGCCTGACAAATTGGCTTTAGAAACCTTTAGATGTACCACGCGCTATGCCGATGCTTTGTTACAAAGTATAAATTTTCCGCCTTTACTTAATTTGTCGCTGGAAAATTTAGGTATAGATGCAGATGTACAATTGGTTTATCTAGGCATGGTAGATGAACAAGCGGTGCCCACCATTATATCTACTAAGAGTGTATTTATAGATACCATAAAACAGGCATTAATGGCACCGATTGTCGAGGCATTACCACACCTTGATGCCACGGCGGTGGAAAAAGAACTTGACAAAATAGATGGATTTGAACAACAATATTTAGTAGAAATATTAATAAAGATATTTCGTCAAAAAATTTAGTCATCAGTCTTGTTAAATGACACTGATAACTGATAACTGATAACTGATAAAGGAAAACATACGTATGAAGAAATTTGCATCATTTCTCGTCACAGGTAAAGCCGCCACCCTTCCATTTTATGCCCCAACTGTCTTAGCTGATAATATGCTGGATGTGATGGCAGAGGGCAAAGTCTGCATCGCAGAACTGCCTAAAGATGGCATTGAAGTCATGAATGTGTGCGAAGGCGGAGTCTCAGCTAAAATTACTGGGTGCCCAGGCGAAGATGGCACTGGTCCTGACGTGATGAATGTCGTTGTGACTGGTTTGAATCCGAATGATGTTGTATTCCTCATCTCTGCTGATGATAAAAATGGATTTGAATGGGAAGATGAATTTAAACTTGGTACAACAAATGTTGTGTTTTTGAAAAGTCTCATGACACAACCCCCTATTGATTTGGATGATCTTATTAAGGATGCACTTCCTGAGTATGTTGTCGGTGGTGCTTTGGCAGAAGGGGGCAGTTGCTCAATTTCAATTCCCGTTGATTTAACCAAAACGCCTAATGCCACTGGATTTAATCTGCAAGCGGTTGTTATTAGAGGTGATGAAGTTATCTTTTCCGAGATGGATGAAATTGAGCGGGATGCCCAGGGTGAAACTTGCCCAGCGGCTCCAGTAGTAGAAGTAGTCGATCCGGGTTGTGAGACTGATATGTATGGCGAGTGTATCGTTGATGATGGTGGTGATGATGGTGATGACACTAGCACATACGCGGGCGGTGATGACGTTAGTGATGGTGGTGATGACGTTAGTGATGGTGGTGATGACACTGATAGCACATACGGTGCTACCGGTGGTGATGACGTTAGTGATGGTGATGACGTTATTAGTGGTGGTGGTGGTGACGTTATTAGTGGTGGTGATGACACTGGTGACGCATACAGCGGCACTGGCGGTGACAGTGGTAGCACGTACTAGAATCGCATTATCTATAGCCCACCACTTTTTTAATGAGGAAGGTGGGCAAAAAAAGGACTTTGCCCACCCTACATGGCTGTGAAGGTGGTGAAGAACCTGGTATGTACTAAATATATTTAAGTTAGACAGAGTTTATAACTCTGTCTAAATCTTTTTTTTGAAAGTTGTGGAGTTAAAAATCCGATTTTTTCAAAAATCGGATTTCTTGAAGCCTTAGCAAAGAGCAGAAATACCATTTTTTGAAAAAATGGTATTTCTTTTAGCACCAATTAAAGATGGGTTCATTCAAAAAATTTATTTTAGTTTCCAAACTCGGTTTGGGAATTTTTTCTCGCTCTCATCCCATTTTTAATGATATTTATGCCATCAAAACGGTCGAATAACAAAAAAATTTAATCTTTTTACAAAATAAAAAAAATTTTTTAGTCATTTCAGCGAAAACGGCTCAACAAAATTTGGATACCATTTGTGAACAAGTTTACCAAAATCATGAGCCCTATATTGTTAATCGAAAAAATTATCACAATGTCGTCATTCTATCACTTGATGATTACAATTCGTGGACCGAAACCAACTATTTGTTATCAAATCCTTACAATGCAGAATGGCTTTTAAATTCCTTGAAAAAAGCGCGTGCTGGTGAGGTTTTTGAGCGGGAACTATAAATATAATGCTTCAATTACAATTACAACCCCAAACCGAAGAACGATTAAGAAGAATTTTAGCGCAATACTCTGATTTAGAATTATTTGCCCAAAATATTATTGCCTATCAAATTGCCGAATTGAAAAAAGCCATTCTTAATATCCGGCTAGACTTACATCAATTTGAACAAAAATATCAGCAATCAACTGAAACTTTTTACCAACAATTTACCACTGGAAAACTCGACGATAGTGAAGACTTTCTTATTTGGGCGGGTATCTATGAAATGTTACAAGATAATAAACGTCAGTTGGAAGCGATAAAATGATGATTGAAAGCTATTTTACCCAACTCGAAAACATTTTTCAGGATTTTCCCTTAATTCGTTCTTATACACTCAGCAAAAAACGGTATAATGCTAAACAAGGATTCATTCGTGGCACCGTTATATTTAAGGAACCTATACAAGCCAGGTAGGCTGGGCAAACGTCTTTTGCACACTTTTTTTTAATGAGGAAGGTGGGCAAGAAAAGGACCTTGCCCACCCTACATGACTACATGACTGAGTAATCACTTTCTATTAGTTAAAGGAACCCTATTCGTGAGTGTAACAACTCCCCCTCCCTTATTTACAGGTAAACACATTACCCTTCGCACTGTCACACCAGCCGATATATCTTTATATTATCGCTGGCTACAAAACCCGATTTTTTTACCCTACAAACCTTACCTTAAACACATCTGCCCAACACCAGCACATTTATTAGCCTATCTCAATTTACAGGCACAAATCGAGCCGCGTAGTGAATTTGAAGCATTGGTTATTCATCAAAAAACGCAAGCAGCTATTGGCATGATTGGTTTAGCAGGGATAGATAGATTTAATAAAAAAGCCGAGTTTTCGGCGGGTTTTGTGCATGGGCATGGTACCCACGCGCTTTGGGAAGCAATCCACGCTGGTATTGCCCTGAGTTTTGCCACTTTTAATTTGCATAAACTAATTTTTTATACCACCGCCACTAATCATCATGCCCTTAAAATTATGCAGCGTCATGGATTTACACAGGAGGGCTATTTTAAGGAAGAAGTATTAGTGAATGATAATGAACGTATTGATTTATACCGTTTTGCTTTAATGCATAAAGATTGGAGTCAATCTTCTTTGTGTAAACGCCTTAACCGTATTGCGCCGTTGAAACCAGCCATCGCCAGTATAGAAAATACGCTCCTAAGTGAAGAGGCTTTAAAAAAAGACTGGAATAAAACTGAAGAGGATAATGCATGGACACATTTACAAATAAACACACCCCATCCACTGCCCTAATCATTGATGCTACCTTACCCACTTACGATCAAGATTCAGGTTCCTTGCGCCTACTTAGCCTGATGAAAATGCTCGTAAGAATGGGTTACAAATTAACCTTTTTTTCTTATGAAAGACGTTATCATCTTAAATATCGCTATGTGCCTGAAGCTTTAGGCATTGAAGTTTTTAGGGGAAAGCTCCCAAACCTTTTAGCAACGCGAAAGTTTGATTTCGCCTGGATATGCCGAGTACAAACGGCGCATCATTATATTCCCATTCTCCGCCTGATGAATCCTGATGCCAAAATTTTTTATGACACAGTGGATATTCACTATATCCGCGAATTGCGCCAGGCTGAAATAGAGGATAATCCTGCCTTAGCAGATCGGGCACTTAAAACGAAACGCAAAGAATTATCCAATTGTCAATTAGTAGATAGGGTAATCACTGTCACGGCTGACGATGGGCAGCATTTACAAAGCGAATTGCCCCAGCTAAACTTTTCAGTTATCCCCAATATTCATCAGCGACATTCATCACCAGCTGCCCCTTTTGAATCGCGAAAAGACTTAGTTTTTATAGGGCATTATCGCCATAAACCTAATCAAGATGCGGTATTTTATTTTATTGATACGGTATTACCAAAAATTCATGCTCGCTTACCTGATGTAAAACTCCATCTCATTGGCAGTGCAATGACAAATAAAATCAGAGCATTGGCAAGCACACACGTTAAAATCATCGGCTGGGTAAATCAAGTTGAACCAGAATTTGCCCAACGCCGTGTATTTATTTCGCCACTGCGCTACGGTGCCGGCATGAAAGGCAAATTGGGGCAAGCGTTATCTTTAGGCTTGCCTATCGTGACAACGACTATTGGTGCCGAGGGTATGGGATTGATTGATGGCGAAATGGCTTTGATTGCAGACGATCCCGATAGCTTTGCAGAAGCCGTTTGTCGTTTATATACCGATTCGGTATTATGGGAAAAACTCGCTCATCAGGGCAAAAATTATCTCGAACAACACTATGGCGGTGCCGCAGTATATGAGAAATTATGCCAACTATTAAAAGGCTTTAATCTCCTTCCATCCCCTCTACCAGATTTTTCTGACATACCTACACCTGATTTTTTAAGATTGCCCAACTTTGTTAAAACGCTCAATGCCAATCCGATTCAATTGCCAAACGCACCTGAACCCCGTGTCAGTATTATTATACCCGTTTTTAATAAAGCCCTGTATTCCTATAACTGCTTATTAGCAATCCAGGCTTGCGATCCAGAAATCAGCAAAGAAGTGATTATCGTTAATAATGCATCCACTGATGAAACAGCTACTTTATTAACACAACTTCAGGGCGCGTTCACGGTTATTAATAATTCAGAAAATCAAGGTTTTGTACAAGCCTGTCTGCAAGGGGTAGAAGTTGCCAAGGGCGAAAATTTACTCTTTTTAAATAATGACACCCAAGTCACCCCAGGCTGGCTATCCAAAATGCTAAAAGTCATGGATACCGATCCCAAAGTAGGCATCACCGGTGCTAAATTGATTTATCCTAACGGGCGGTTGCAAGAAGCCGGCGGGATTATCTTTAATGATGGCAGTGGTTATAATTATGGGCGCTCACAAAATCCATTGCTTCCGCAATTCAATCAAAGTCGAGAAGTCGATTATTGCTCAGGTGCCTGCCTGATGGTGAGAAAAAGTGTATGGGAGCAATTGGGTGGTTTTGATTTACGCTATGCCCCTGCCTATTATGAAGATACGGATTTATGCTTTGCAGCGCGTCAAGCCGGTTATAAAGTATTTTATTGCCACGAATCTCAAGTCATACACCATGAAGGAATTACCGCCGGTAGAGATATAAAAAGCGGCTACAAAGCTTACCAAGTGGAAAATCGTAAAAAGTTTCAAGAAAAATGGAAAGAAGTCTTATCTAACCATTTTCCCCCACTTCCACAATCATCCTATGATGAAGCGGCTTTTAGGCTAGAAAACCCCGTTTCTTTAAAGTTGCCCAAACCTGACAGGTTTTCTCCAAAAAGCGTTCAACTTGAAATGACAACGACTTGTAATCACCGTTGTTTTTTTTGCCCAGTCTCAATCGCCAAAAGACCGAAAAGCATTTTATCGCTTGAAAAGCTGAAGAAAATCATCACAGGGCTTCGCGCTTACCCAATTGAAACTATCTCTATCGCCGGCTTCAGTGAACCCACGCATGACAAGCAAATTGTTGAAAAAATAAGATTAATACGAGAAGCCGGTTTTTCCGTTTTATTCTTTACCAATGGCTCCGGCTTAAAACCGGCACTCGTTGACGAACTACTTGAACTTGGCATAAGTCGTTTCACAATTAACCTTTCAACCATAGATGAAACGCTATATGAAAAAACCAGGGGCAACAAAGATATTAAACAAGTCATCCCCTATCTTGACTACTTATTAGCCCAAATCGAAAAACAGCACAAAAAAACCGAAGTCATATTGATGGTATTAGGCGCACTCGATCAACAACACGCCACTAATATTCAGCAAATTCACCAACAATTTGCCTATTCACAAATCGCACAAATTAACCTCTGTCCACATAGCGATTATGCTGGCGACACGACTCCCCATGTTTTACCCAAACAAGTTTATCATCAAACTTTGCGGGGATGTAGCAAAGCCTATCAAAATGAATGGTTGCATTTAACAGCAGAAGGCGAAGTCATACTCTGTTGTCAGGATTACCACGCCCTATATCAAATGGGGCATATCGACGAAGCCCCTCTGACAGAAATTTATCAGAGCCAAAAAATCAATCAATGGCGACGCTGGATACAAGGAGAAGAAGAAGCCCCCAAAGACTTTATCTGTCGCTATTGCTTATTTGCCCTAACCGACGATAATTATGCAGAAAGAGTCCAAAAACTATTCTGTCAATCATGTGTGCTTCCAAGTGCGCTAGGCACTCAAGCTTGTCAACGCTGCGAAGTCAGAACGCAAATTGAAAAACATATTTTTTAGGATACTGACCGCTTTGTGGAGTACAAAAACCTTCAAGTCTTCAAACGAGAAATGCTATATCAATTCACCCCGCAAAGAATTAGGCAATGCCTCAGTAATTTTGATCTCTACAAACTGCCCTATCATTGACGCATCCGCCTTAAAATTCACCACCCGATTATTTTCTGTGCGCCCCGCCATATATTCTGGATTCTTACGCGAAGGATATTCAACCAAAATATTCTGCACAGTACCGATCATAGATTGACTAATCGCTTGAGCCATTTCTATAATGCGTGCTTGTAATTGCGCAAGGCGTTGTTTTTTAATAGTTATGGAAACATCATCAGGTAAGCTCGTAGCAGGTGTGCCGGGGCGAGGGCTATAAACAAAACTAAAAGAATGATCAAATCCCAATTCTTCAATTAATTGCATGGTTGCCTGAAAATCCGTTTCCGTTTCCCCAGGAAAACCCACAATAAAATCAGAAGATAAACTCAAATCGGGGCGTACTTCTCGTAAGCTGCGCACTTTTTGTTTATATTCCAACACCGTATGCCCTCGTTTCATCAAACTTAAAATCCGATCAGAGCCACTTTGCACAGGCAAATGTAAATGACTAACTAACTGAGGCACTTCAGCATAAACTTGAATTAAGTTGTTTGATAATTCTAATGGATGGGAAGTCGTGTAACGAATCCGTTCTATGCCTTCAATAGCATTAACATAAGTGATTAATAAGGCTAAATCGATCATTTCACCATTTGCCATGCGCCCCCGATAGCCATTGACATTTTGCCCTAGTAACGTGATTTCCCGTACACCTTGTTCTGCTAATATCGCCATTTCAGCAATCACATCATCAAAAGGGCGACTCACTTCATCGCCGCGTGTATAAGGCACAACACAATAGGTACAATAATGGCTACAGCCTTCCATAATAGAGACAAAGGCGGTGGGACCATTCGCCCTCGGTTCAGGCAAACAATCAAACTTTTCAATTTCAGGAAAAGATATATCAATCAAAGGCTTGCGAGCGCGTTGAAGCTCTGTGAGCATAGTGGGTAAACGATGCAAAGTTTGTGGTCCAAAAATCAAATCCACATAAGGAGCGCGTTGCCGAAGAAGCTCCCCTTCTTGACTGGCAACACAACCGCCCACTCCAATAATGATATTGGGCTGTTTCTCTTTCAGTTTCCGCCATCTCCCCAATTGCGAAAAGACTTTTTCTTGAGGCTTTTCGCGTACCGAACAGGTATTGAGTAATAATACATCAGCTTGTGCCGGATCCTGAGTAAACTCTAACCCATGAGAAGCCTGTAACGCATCTGCCATGCGTGAAGAATCATATTCATTCATCTGGCAGCCGAAGGTTTTAATATGAAGTTTCATAAATTTATCTTATTATGAGGGCGAACACGCAGGTTCGCCCCTACATTTTAACTTTGTGTTTAGAATAGGTATTGTACCCGAAATGATAATGCATTAGCCTCTTTTTCACCAGGAACAGCATCTGGTCCTTTTATATCGGTGTTAATATAGTTAGCTGATAAACGAATATTATGGTTTAGGTAACAATTGACACCGAAAGTCATATTTTTCGCTTCAATACCTTCATTATTACCAGTCGCATCCAATTGACTCAAACGGCTTACCAGTTGCCAAGCACCGTATTTGGAACGGGGTTTAACCTTTCCAAAAATGCCCTTCTTATAAGCACGGTGTTCACCGGTTAAGAAATAAGTGGCTTGTATATAATAACCACTGTAAGTGACATCCTGGATATCAGCGTTGGATTTCGCATGAATAAATGTTCTCATATATTCCGTTTGAAATGAGAATGCTCCCCAAACATTTGCCGCTTCTAGCCCGAACAAGCTTTGATTATCAGCCGGCGTGATAGCACTTCTAATAAACTTTTCAGCTTGGTGAACTTCCAAACGTCCTTTGAGTTGATAGGTATTATTGCGCGTGTCCCGGTAGGAACCTGCTAAACCTAAGTGTATGATAGCATCTTGCTTTATAATAGGGGCGTAAGTAATACGACCAGTCAGGGCAAAAGCTTGAGTTTCATCATTATCATCATCTTGTTCTACTGTATAAAGACCACTGGCAAATGTGAAATGATCAATTTGACCAAAAAGCGTGACACCATAACTGCGCCCAGGACTAAAAATCTGAGAAGCCATTGCGTGCTCAATGGTATCAGTGTATTTTGAGCTATTTAAAGTCTCTAAGCCAAAAGGCTCTTTGGCTTTGCCAAGCGTCAAATCAATATTATCCCAGCCCTTGTATTTGACATAAGCATCTTTCCATTCCACCTCGTTTTTGATCTGAATTTGAAATTTAGACTCCCAATTTTTGCCAAATTTAGCTTTAAATTGAAGTTGAGCGCGACGTATTTCAAGCGCACTACGTTCTTTGCCATGATTATGAACGCCATCGAAGTCGTCATAATCCCATACCACTAAGGCACCCGTTTGAATTTTGAGGTTTTCCATGCCTCGCACTTGGTTATCAGTCGTTTTGCTATTGTTTGCTAAAGCTGAAAGTGAAAGTCCACTCAAGCATAAGACGAAACAAAACTGTTTAAATAGTTTGTTCATATATCAGTTGTCAATTATCAGTTAGTTGCAAGAAAGAAATCCGATTTTTGAAAAAATGGTATTTCTAAACTTGAATCATTGGAATTAAAAGAGTAAAGGTTACACCTTCACCTTTAACACTATCACACTGAATACTTCCTTTCAGTTTATGTGTCACCAGATTGTAAACTATATTTAATCCTAAACCACTACCACCGCCTTGGCGATTAGTGGTGAAAAATGGCTCAAAAATATTTTTGATGATGTCAGCTGGAACCCCCGAGCCATTGTCAAAATAGCATATTATTAATTCATTTTCTACTTTCTCACTTTTATGGGCGGTAATAGTAATTTGCCCTTTAGGTTTATTTTTAAATCCATGTATCAATGAATTCATCAAGAAATTTGTAAAGATTTGAGAAAAAATACCAGGATAACTGGAAAGCGTTATTTCTTCGTCACATTCAAGTGAAATTTGATGCTGGGTACGCTTAAAGTTGGGTCTTAAAGTGGTCAAAATTTCATGCAAATAGTCTTTGAGTACAAATGTGCGTTGTCGTTCACCAGTTTGATCAACTGCCACTTGTTTAAAACTTTGAATCAATTCTGCTGCCCTGGTTAAGTTTTTGAGAGTTAACTCATTGCCCTGTTGGGCTGATTTCAAATATCTTTCTAAATCAGCACGTTTCATTTTACCCGATTTGTACACCTGAGTTAATTCAATCGTCAAAGTTTCAAGCCGAGAAACGGCAGTGACACCGATGCCCACCGGGGTATTAATTTCATGAGCTACCCCAGCAACTAGATTACCCAATTCAGCCATTTTCGCAGATTCGACTAATTGTTCCTGAGTGGCTTTTAACTGCTGCAAAGTATCTTCAGCGGCTTTCTTTGCTTCTTGCAATTTATAAGTCCGTTCCTCCACTTTTTCTTCTAAAGTATGTGAATACTTCTCTAACTCTTTATGAAGCTGTTTGACATGAAGATGTGTTTTCATGCGAGCGATAAGTTCATTTTTTGAAGTTGGCTTAACTAAGTAATCATTAGCCCCAACCTCTAATCCCATCACCAAATCAGCCACTTGATTTTTGGCAGTAATCAAAATAATAGGTAACTCATTCGCTTCCCACCGTTTCCGAATTTTTTGCGTGACTTCATACCCAGTCATATAAGGCATCATCACATCCAGTAAAATCAAATCAGGTATTTCTCCTTTTTCAAGAATTTTCAGTGCCTGAAAACCTGAAGCTGCTTGAATAATATGGTAATGATAGGGAGAAAGATAGTTAGTCAGCACATGAAGATTCATCGCTTCATCATCTACAATCAAAATTTTATAGGTTTCTGACTCATTTTCTGATGCTAAGGGAATCAATGTTTGAAGTGTCGATGTCGTTGTTATAGAAGTGTCAGAAGCAGGAAGTAGTGGAGACATGGCATCCTGAAGTGGTAACGTTTCTGCGCCGCCTAAAACATTGATTCCTTCCTTATCTGCTAAAACATCAACTTTATCACTGATCGGTAGGGTAAAGATAAACCGCGATCCAACCCCCACAGTCGATTCTACCCAAATTTCTCCTTCGTGCAAATGAACTAATTGTTTGGTAACGGCTAAACCCAAGCCGGTGCCACCATTTTGGCTAGTTGATGAATCGCCTAATTGTTCATAAGATTCAAATATCTGCCCTGTTTTATTAGCTGGAATACCCACACCAGTATCAGAGACAATTATGACCAATTGATTATTAGAAACGGGCAATTGAGCCGAAATTTCAATGCGTCCTCTTTCCGTAAATTTAATGGCATTACCCACCAAATTATGCAAAATTTGTTGTACGCGATTCTCATCAGCATTTGCCAAGGGAAGATCATTAGCAATGGCATTCGCAAGTTGTAAATCTTTCTGACCAACTAAAGGTTGGCAGAACCTAAATACAATGTCTGCGATTTTTCGCATATCAACCGGTTTCAATTCCAGTTCAATCTGTTCATATTTTTGTTTAGAAAAATCCAGAATATCATTGACGAGATTGGAAAGACGCTGACCACTTGCCACGATCATAGACAATTCAGAACAAGTATGGGGAGAAAGCTGCCCGGTGCTACCGTCAATCAAAGAGCCAGCAATACCAATAATCCCATTAAGAGGTGTGCGTAACTCATGGGAAGTATTCGCCAAAAAATCATCTTTAAGTCCATCAAGGCGTTGTAATTCAGTATTTTTGTCTTCTAGTGTTGTAAACAATTCTTGTAGTTGTGTAGTCATACGACTAAATGAATTGGCAAGTTCCCCCACTTCATCCTGACGCTCAACTCTTATCATTTGCTGCCATTGACCCTTAGTCAGCGCCTTAGCTGTGGTATTTAAATGGATAAGCGGCTGAATAATCCATTGACCCGTGAGAATCCCTACAAAAATGGTAATCATTAAGGCTGCCAAACATAATAAAATGGTGTAGTACATATTCGCTTCAATATGTTTCATAAAATCGGTGTCGGGTACCACGACAACGATAAGCCAATCTAGCCCCCATTTATCATTAAATGGCACCACTTTGAGAAAGTGTCGTTTGCCATTATCTATAAAATCCATATCTTGTTTATTTTTGATGAAGTTAAGATCACCAAAGTGTTGGGTCAAATAGTGGGCACTGGCGCGAGTCACAGCATCATGGCTATCTATCGCCTTAAACTGTTTTAATTGGCTCACAGTTTGTGACGACACTGCATTTTGATCTTTTAGTGGATTTGGTAACTGATTAGAAGTTTGCACTTTCCGATAGGGCTTTTCAGAAGCCGATGTACCAACCATAAAACCAGAACGTTCCATGATAAAAGATTGTCCGGTTTGACCTATTTTTAAGGAGCGAAGAAATTGACTTACATCAAAAACATTCACCTCAGCAATAGTGACAGCAAGCAACTTGCCCTGATTATTATAAATAGGTTGACTAACTGATAGCGTCGTGCGCCGACTAGAAAAATAGGCTTGACTCCAAACCGGATTCCCTGTTTTCACCGCACTCAAATACCAAGCCCGATTTTTTGGATTATAGTTTGGCAAAGTTTGTATGAGTTTGGTATGATGAGCCAAATTATCCGTTTCCCATTTTTTGAGATGCCCCCCGGTGCTTTGATCAGAAACTTCCACAAAAGTCACACCACTATTATCAAACAATTGTGCTCCAACATACGTAGCCTGTTCAGTACCCATACCGACGTAACTGACGGTATCAAACAATTGTATCTGTTTCCATAAGTGCTGTTCTAAAGCTTGCATGTCTTCTAATTTCAAGCGACCGAGATGAATCGCATCCACATTGATTTGGTTAATCCGGTGGAGCATTGTCGTATGGGTTTCCAAATGCTGATGAATGCGGGTTGTAATCTCGCTCCGCAACTGGCTAGCGAGATCATCAACCGCTTCTTGCCCATTGCGAAATGAGAGCCATCCGGTTACCCCCACCACCGCAAAGATTTCTATAACAAACGGCACAATGATGACAAGTCGAAGGGGAATTTTTCGAGACAGTTTGGAAAAAAAGTTATTTAGTATATTGATAAACATCAGTTTAATGTCCGGCACAGAACGTTATAAATTTTCAATTTCCAATCACTCTTCGTTTCCTAATAAAAATTCTAATAACGCCTTTTGAGAATGTAAACGGTTTTCCGCCTGCGCCCACACTACACTTTGCGGTCCATCAATCACCTCTGCGCTAACTTCTTCGCCGCGATGAGCGGGCAGACAGTGCATAAATAGAGCATCCGATTTTGCGAAAGACATGAGCCTGCTATTAACTTGATAAGGTGCAAAAATCTGAGCGCGTTTGCTATGCTCTTCTTCTTGCCCCATACTCGCCCAGACATCCGTAGAAACTAAATCGGCATCGGTAACGGCTTGGATCGGATCGGTGCTGAGATTGATAGAATCCCGACATTGATTAACTAAATCCGTATTAGGCTGATATCCAACCGGGGAAGCTACTGCTAATTCAAAATCAAATTGAAGAGCCGCCCGCATGTAAGAATGACACATATTATTGCCATCTCCTACCCACGCCACTTTTTTGCCCTGAATTGAACCGCGATATTCAATATAGGTTTGTATATCAGCCAATAATTGACACGGGTGGTACATATCAGTCAAGGCATTGATAACTGGCACCTTAGAATATTTGGCAAACCGTTCTAATTCTTCATGGGCATAAGTGCGTACTATCACACAATCTACCATACTTGATAATACCCGCGCTGTATCTTCAATAGGCTCACCGCGTCCTAATTGCGTATCACGCGGCGATAAAAACATCGCGCTACCACCACATTGAACCATCGCCGCCTCAAAAGAAACTCGGGTACGAGTGGAGGATTTTTCAAAAATCATAGCAAGCACTTTGTTTTTAAAAGGCTCATAACGTACTCCACTGTGCTGCATGCTTTTGAGTTCAATAGCTCGCGCAATGAGTGTTTTGAATTCATCTTTAGATAAATCCATCAAAGTGAGGAAGTGACGAGGTGTCATAAATAACTCCTATGTAATATGTATAATGTCCAGGAAAATAAACCAAGAAATCCGATTTTTGAAAAAATCTGATTTCTACTGATTCGTACCGACATATTTGGTTTCTATATATTAAGAAAGTCCCGAATTAATTGGCTAACCGTATCAATTATATCATTAGCTTGAGAATCGCTTAAAATCAAGGGCGGTAATAAACGAATAACACGCTCCGCAGCCACATTGATTAGCAATTGTTTTTCAAGAGCCATGCTTACTAATTCACCACAGGGTTTATCAAGTTCAATTCCAATCATTAAACCTTTAACTCGAATTTCCCGTACCCCGGCAACGCCATGCAAAGCTTTTGAAAATCCCTGATAAAAATGTTGCCCCAATACCTGGGCACGTTCTACCAAATTATCCCGCTCAATTGTTTCAATGACTGCTAGAGCAACCCGACAAGCTAAAGGATTTCCCCCAAAAGTTGAGCCATGGGTCCCAGGCTGCAAAATATCTGCCACTTTGCCACGCGCTAAACAGGCTCCAATTGGCACACCATTACCTAAACTTTTCGCTAATGTTAAAACATCAGGCAGTTTAGAAGTATGTTGATAAGCAAACCATTTTCCGGTGCGCCCCATACCGGTTTGAATTTCATCAAGCATTAATAACCAATTATGACGATCACACAAGGCGCGTATCTTGACTAAATAATCGTCATCCGGAATAACAATACCGCCCTCCCCAATTACGGGCTCAACTAATACGGCTACAATTTCAGCTTCTTGTTCAGCTACTTTTTCCATAGCTTGAACATTATTATAGGGTACCCGGACAAAGCCTTCTAACAAGGGCGCAAATCCCGCTTGAACTTTGGGATTACCGGTTGCTGTTAAGGTAGCCAATGTCCGCCCATGAAATGAGCCTTCAGTGACAATGACAGTAGGCTTTTTATAGCCCTGATTATGCCCATATAATCTAGCCATTTTAAGCGCAGCTTCATTAGCCTCCGCACCAGAATTACAAAAAAAAGCCGTTTCCATGCCGGTTATTCGCACCAATGCTTCCGCTAAGGATTGTTGGTGAGCGATTCCATAAAGATTAGAAGTATGTAATAATTTATCGGCTTGTTCACAAATAGCCGTCGTAATTGCAGGATGGGCATGTCCTAAACCACAAACGGCAATCCCTGACAGGGCATCTAAATAATCCTTACCTTCTGTGTCCCATAGCCACGCGCCTTCACCCTTTAAAAAAGTCACGGGCTGACGAGCATAATTGGGCATTAAATTTTTTGACATAATAGTTCCTAAAATAGCAGCCATGAAAACGGCACTAAATTGACAAGGTTTTTAGAGTTGAGTATAATGAATATTGTCATCTGGAAAATTTCTCAAAAATATATTGGACATTCATTTCAAGTCAATCAACGCGATGCCATTAAGTTTTCAAAGGACTGGCGGAAATGGATACCCTCTCAAACTCTAGGCGGAAACGCCAAAGAAAAATCTTCATATTCATTTGTTAAATTAGGATTATAATAGGGATCCTTTAATAAAGTTTCACCCCAGCGTGATTTCATATAATTAAGTTCATGCCGTAAGCGCAAATATTTTTTTAAGGTATTATCCACGCCTCGGCTACACGATTCAAAATGATAAAGTTCAGCATAAGGTGTCCAAATTATCCGATACCCCCGTTCACGAATACGCAAACATAAATCAACATCATTAAAAGCGACTTTGAGGTGTTTTTCGTTTAATCCGCCTACTTCTTCAAATAGTTTGCGGCGCATAATGAGACAAGCTGCTGTCACCGCTGAATAATTTTGAGTTAAAAACGGTTTCCAGTAATAGCCCGAAGATTCTTTGAGGAGAAATTTAAAGCCATGCCCTGCCATACCGCCTAATCCAATAATAACACCGGCATGTTGGATCGTATCATTTCCATAATAAAGTTTAGCACCCACCGCCCCAATCTCAGGGCGCAGCGCATGACTCACCATTTCTGTCAGCCATTCTGATGAAATAATCTCTAAGTCATTGTTTATTAAAGCAATTATTTCGCCCTGCGCATGAGAGACACCTAAATTATTTAATTGCGAATAATTAAACGGCGCTGCATGACGAATAACTGTGACTCGTTTATCTTCTTGTATTTGTTGAAAATAATCTAAAGTCTCCGCATTCTTGCTACCATTATCCATGATAATGATTTCAATATTTTGATAGTCTGTTTGATGAAGTACACCTTCTACCGTACCACGCAATAATTTAAGTTTATCACGAGTCGGAATAATTAAACTAACTAAGGGCGGTTCAACCGGCAACGGATAAATCACGCGAGTATGTCCATCAACGGCTTCAATCACTCTAACGGCGGATTGATTTAAACGTTGAAAATGAGCTTGCAAAGCTTGGCAAGCTATGTTAGTTGTTCCCTTTTTCCAAGAACAATGGTTAGAGGAAATTTTTTCATGGTACAAAATATGCGGAATATGACGAATACGTTCAGCTTGGATTCGTTCAATCAATCGCAATACTAAATCATAATCTTCATACCCTGGATAATCTGCCCGAAAGCCACCGATATCATCTATTATAGAACGACGATATACCGCTAAATGACGAATAAAATTTTGCGAATAAAATAAATCATGATTCCAGTCAGATTTAAAATAAGGATCATAGCGTTGCCCTTCAGCATCTAATTTATCATGATCTGTATAAATCAAATCTGTATCTAGGTGTTTATTCAGCATTTCGACCATTTTGTATAAAGCATGGGCTGGCAATTGATCATCTACCCCCATTAAAGCCATAAAATCACCCTCGGCAATCGCTAAGGCACTATTTAAAGCCGATGCTAAATTATGCTTTTCTGAAACGTTGACTAATTTTATCCGACTATCCAAATCGGCATATTGTAACACCGCTTTAGTACCTTGATAGGCAATACATAATTCCCAATTGGGATAAATTTGACAGCGCACCGATTCAATAAAAGATAAGTTTTCCTGACAAACTATGATTATTGAAATAACGGGGCGATATTGCAGCTTATGTTCCCGCATTTGTGCGACATCTATCTGACTCAAGGTATCATATTGCTTTATCCATAGAGCATATTCCCTCATATCATGCCAGGGCATATAAGATTGTAAACCCGCTTGCCGCCGTCTTTGAAAATAATTCACTTTCCAAGATTCAAAACCATGAAGAATTTTATTAATATGATCACGGGCAGTGATTCCAATTGGGCGACGTAGCAATTTTAAAATGATTCGTGCCATCGAGTTACCTATTTGCCAAGTAGCCGAATCATAAACCGCTAAAATATCTTGCTGTAAACTTTGTATCCACTGAATCAGTTTATTAACATCCTGGGTACGTTCATCAAGAGCTTGCTGGAGACGAGCAATTTCTTTTTTATGTTGAACTATTTCAGCCTGTGCAGTAGCAAATTGTCTTTGATAATCTTTTGTTTGATGCGCTTGGTTCAAAAGTTTGCACCTCTTTATATTCTGCTGGTTCTTGCCACTGATAGTGAACATCCCCATATTCAAATCCGGTTGCCTTACCACTAAATAATTGCCATAGTGCGTTCTGCTCTTGCAATGCCATTTGACTCAAAACAAGTATTATAATTGAGCCGACAAATTGATTTGTACATAAGTCATCCTATTAATGAAAAATAAGCGGGTTAATTTCTTTCCATAATCCGTTGTACATTATGGTTCGATAATTCCAAGTGAGTTTTAGAATTTAATTAAACATAATCATTTTGTCTGTTAAAATTATTGATAAAATAATACCACACTTAGCTGAAATTTAACTAATGAACAATAATCCAACTTCAGAATACCAAGCTGAAAAATTACTGAAATTGGCATTGATAAATAAAAGTGAAAGAATCTATCAGATTTTGAATAATGTCAAGGGCAGTCCAACTTATAAAGGTAGTGTTTTTGAGCATTTTTTAGCAGGTTTATATAATGGAATAGGATGGAAAGCGGTTGTTCACGGGGGTAAAGGTGATAAAGGTGTGGATATTTTGCTTTATCATCAAAGTCGCCCTTCACAAGTTCATACTATCATCCAAGCTAAAAATACAAAATCGCGCCTTTCTAAAAAAGATATACGCCATGAGTATGCGAATTTTTTTGGTGATGATTTTTCTTCTTCGCAAGGTGCCTCTGAAAAATTCCAATGTAAAATATTTATTATCATTTCACTCAATGGCTATACGGAAAATACTCTGCAATTGACCCATCCGAAAACAGATACTCATCAAGTCAGTCATTATACATGGAATGAAATCCAACAACTCATTGAACGCTATTCACAAAGCCACCAATTTCAAAACGTTTCCCGTCATAAAAAAACTATCATAAAAAAAGAGGCTGTTAAGAAGGGCATTAATGCTAAAAAAATGGGCTTTCGATTTTTCATCATCTTGAGTTTTATCATACTGATATTTAATTTAGTTTCTTGCCCCCCTGAAAAAATTGAAGTGGATAGACTCACTGATGACATGATTGAACGCTTACATGAAACAAAACTAACGGCAATCAGAAAACAAGATTGTCAAAATTTGAATTACCCACTTGAAACTTGCCCGGAGGCCCTCATCTACCGTTATAGAACACTCTACGGAGATAAAACCTTAAAAACTGCCCTTGTGGTTTATTTTTGTGGTCAAGGTCATTTTAAAAAGGGAAAATGTAGGGCGTTTGAAAAGAAAGCTTTATATGTGCTAACTGGAAAGTGAACGGGAAGTCTAAAAGTCAATTATGACTGAACTCAAACAACAACGTGGCGAAATGCTGGTAGCCATTATGAATAATCCAGTCGATTTTGCTATTGCGCGTGACCAACATTGGTATCGTATTCCAATCAGTAGTGTGAACAAGTGGTTAAAAAATCGTTGGCCCCCTCGCTGGTTAGCTTTTTATCAGACCAAAATTTTTGGGCATGAGGCTTATGCTATTAACTACTATGCTAAAGTAGTTGATATCCAATTGGCTGAGCGGTGGCAATTATTCCCTAACGAACTTCCTAATAAAAAAAGTAATCAGCGTTATTATCAATTGTTTATAGAAACGTTAGAACAATTGCAGAAGCCTATTCTCAGTCGCCGTTTGCGGCGAATTACTTTTATTCAGACAACATGGGAAAAATTCATCCATGCTATTGAAATCAACGATCTTTATGATGCTAGCCCCCTTGAAGATCGATTATGGGTTGAATTTAAGCGTTTACAAATACAAGCGGAACGGCAAGAATTTGTGACAATCAATCGCAAAAGTTATGCTTTAGATTTTGCCATTTATTGTGCTAAAGGTAAGATAGATGTAGAAGCCAATGGTGATACTTGGCACGCCAATCCTCAAAAAGCTGCCCTTGATAATCGTCGAAATAATGCTTTAGAATCAAAAGGTTGGAATGTTTTACGTCTAAGTACGCATCAAGTTAAAGACGAAATGGCAGAATATTGTGTGCCTACCATTGTAGATACTGTCAATAAATTAGGGGGTGCAGAGGAAAAGGGAAAACTTCTACCCCGTAAGATTGATTTAGATGAATCCGGTGCGACTCAAGTAGGGCTATTTTAGAATCAGTCGAAATCCGATTTTTGGAAAAAATCGGATATCTATAGATGTTCAAAAAAATAATTTTTTGATCAAACCTGCCATGTTTTGGAAACCTGGCAGGTTTTGTGAAGTAGGAAACCCACCACTTCCTTTGAACCACCAAACTATTGTGATATAATGTTAACAATGACTGTTCCAATATTTTGAAAAAAATGAATTTATAAATATGTGGAACGACATAAATTAAAATATTTTTAGATATTTTTAACGAGGGCTATAAATGAACGAAGCTAATAAAGCTGAAATGATGACGGGTGCCGAAATTTTTGTGAATGCCTTAGTAGCCGAAGGCGTGGAACATGTATTTGGATATCCAGGCGGCGCGGTGCTATATATTTATGATGCGATATTCCAGCAAAATAAATTGCAGCACATTCTTGTTCGTCACGAGCAAGGGGCGGTTCATGCCGCTGATGGTTATGCACGTTCTACCGGTAAACCTGGAGTTGCTTTAGTGACTTCCGGTCCAGGCGCGACGAATGCTATCACCGGTCTTGCTACCGCTTACCTGGATTCTAGCCCAATAGTGGTTATTACCGGGCAAGTGCCTACCGCCTTGATTGGTAATGATGCTTTTCAAGAGGTTGACGCTGTGGGTATTTCCCGTCCTTGTACCAAGCATAATTTTTTGGTCAAGGATGTGAATGATTTGGCAATTACCATAAAAAAAGCGTTTTATATTGCAACAACCGGTCGTCCAGGTCCTGTATTGATCGATATACCTAAAGATGTGACCGCTAAGCGGGCGGTGTTTGATTATCCTGATACCGTGGAAATGCGTTCTTACAAACCGATTGTGAGTGGACATATTGGGCAAACCCGCAGAGCGGCTGATATGATTTTAGCTGCCAAACGTCCGATTATTTATTCAGGCGGCGGTGTGGTATTAGGTAATAGTAGCAAAGAACTCACTGAATTGACTCGCTTAATCGGTTGTCCTATTACGCAAACTTTAATGGGGTTAGGAAGTTACCCTCCTACTGACCCATTGTTTCTCGGTATGCTAGGTATGCATGGCACTTATGAAGCGAATACGGCTATGCACGAGTGCGATGTATTAATTGCTATCGGAGCACGGTTTGAAGATCGCGTGACGGGTGAATTAGAAGAATTCTGTCCTTACGCGAAAATCATTCACATTGATATTGATCCTTCTTCGATTTCTAAGAATGTTAAAGTCGATATTCCCATCGTCGGTGCAGTGGATCATGTCTTACGAGATTTGATTCAAATAGTAAAGAAAACGAAAAGGCAACAAGACTCCGATGCCCTCAATGCTTGGTGGAAACAAATTGAAACTTGGCGTGCCAAAAACTGTTTACATTATGATCGTAATAGTGAACTGATTAAGCCACAATTTGTGATAGAAAAGTTGAGCGAACTGACTAAAGGTAATGCCTTTGTCGCATCAGACGTGGGACAACACCAAATGTTTGTGGCACAGTATTATCAATTTGCCGAGCCACGTCATTGGGTAAACTCAGGCGGTTTAGGTACAATGGGCTTTGGTTTGCCGGCGGCGATGGGTATACAAATGGCTCATCCTAACGAAACGGTAGTGTGTGTGACTGGCGAAGGTAGCATTCAAATGTGTATACAGGAATTATCCACTTGTAAACAATTTGATTTGCCCATTAAAATCATTACCTTGAATAATCGCTTCTTAGGTATGGTGCGTCAATGGCAAGAGTTCTTTTACGACAAGCGTTATTCACATACCTATATGGATGCTTTGCCTGATTTTGTCAAACTGGCAGACAGTTATGGACATATTGGGATGCGGATTGATAAACCGAGTGAAGTTGAAGGAGCTCTTGCCGAGGCATTGGCGATGAAAGATCGCCTTGTGTTTATGGATTTTATCACAACTCAAGATGAAAATGTGTATCCGATGGTTGTCGCTGGTAAAGGGCATCATGAAATGTTATTACCCCCAGAAAGAGAGTTAGCTTAAATATGCGTCATACGATTTCAATGTTGTTGGAAAACGAAGCCGGTGCCTTATCACGAGTCGCTGGCTTATTCTCGGCACGCGGTTATAATATTGAATCAGTAACCGTTGCGCCGACTGAAGACCCCTCAATGTCACGGATGACCTTAGTCACCAGAGGTTCTGACGAGATCATTGAGCAGATCACGAAGCAGCTAAATAAACTGATTGATGTGATCAAACTCATAGATTTAACAGAGGGAGTACATATTGAAAGGGAATTGATGTTGGTTAAAGTCAATATCGAAGAAACTCATCAGCAGGAAGAAGTTAAACACCTGGTTGATATTTTCCGCGGTCGCATTATTGACGTTGGCGATAGTAATTACACAATTGAGATGACAGGTACCGGAGACAAACTTGATGCCTTCATCAAAACGATTGATTCATCGCTAATACTTGAAGTGGTGCGCTCTGGTGTATTGGGTATTGCGCGAGGGAGTAAGAGCTTGCGTATCTAAGAGATGGGTGCAACAGAAATCCGATTTTTCTAAAAAATCGGATTTCTACTAAGGTATACTCCTTATTATTTTAATTTGCAGGATATTATCTAATGCTTGACACGACTTTGACTGAATTACGGAAAAATACTATGTTCTTGTTTGACGCAGTAGAACATGGGGATAGGGTTCGGATTTCTCGTAAAGGTTTACCCATTGCTCACATTGTACCCGTTGGAAAATCGGTAATGAATGAATTGATATTGGTTTCCGAGAGCCGACGGAAAATTAAGCCGATAATAGAAGCCGCCTTAAAAAATGAAATGCAGCTTATCAGGGCAGGTGTGCAAAAAACAGAGCAGAATTTGAAAGGATTTGAAGAAAAATACCATAAGAACACCGAAAAATTTCTTTCAGAGTACGAAGAAGACAAATTGGAAGAAACAGTTGATTTTATAGAATGGATCGGTGAATTTAGAATGCTGGAAAGATTAACTGATAAACTAGAAACGATGAAGAGTATAAGATTTGAGAATTGAAAATTATTTCACCGACATTCAGAATATTGTTGATTCTTTTCCGGTTATTCGTTTGAAAAGTGTCACCTATGATAAACGGGGTACGTATGAGGGCTTTATCCGGGGTGAATTGTACTTTGCCGACGGTACTATTTTGCACTTTAGGGAATATATTGATGTTGAAATAACAGCAGAGCGATTAATGTACGCATATCAATATACAGATTCACATAAAAATCTAATTTTTCGTTACGATAATACCGGTCATCATAAAAAACTCGGGCTTTCGACATATCCTCATCACAAACATGACAGTGCCGAAAATAATGTCATTGAGTCAAAGGCTCCGAGGCTGAACCAGGTTCTTCATGAAATTGAAGATTCAGTGCGATTGTCACAACGTGTCCGGTAAACTGGACAAAACTATTTATGTATCCCACTGATTGACACAACGGCTCCCACATTTAATCAATTGGATGATGCCATCTCGTGGATAACAGCCCGTTTATTAGAAGGTCCCGTTTTTGTCCATTGTGCATTAGGGCATGGGCGAAGTGCGACGGTGGTTGCTGGATTTCTCATGAAGCAAGGTATTGTTAATGATGTCAAAGAGGCGGTGGCATTTATTAAGGCAAAAAGACCTGGTATTGGTTTGCACCCAAAACAATTAGCTATTTTGGAAAAATTTGCACAATCTTGTGTTTAGACCTGACAGGTTTACTTCGTTAGTTTTTGTTTTTAAAACCTGTCTTGTCTGTCGTAATTTAGATACCCAATAAATTTTGAAAAAAGGTTTATGTCTGTATTTTCTTTCTGTCAGGTACTTCATCTATAGGAAGACGCACATAAAACCGACTCCCGACTCCAACTTCACTCTCAACACCTATCGTGCCACCGCATTTTTCAATAAACTCTTTACACAGTACTAAACCTAAACCATTGCCTTTTTCGTTATCAGTGCCATAAGTACTAGCTATGTTGACTTGGAACAGCTTGTTAATATTTTCTGGTTTGATGCCAATGCCTGTATCGGAAACGGATATTTCGACTAAGTTGCCCTCTATCTGTTTAGCAGTGACTTGTATTGTGCCAGATGGCTTAGTGAATTTTATCGCATTTGAGATTAAGTTTCTGAGCACGATATCTAGCAAGTTAACATCGACAAAAACCGATAGGTTTTCATCAACATCAGCAACAATCCCAATCTTTTTACAATTGGCTTTGTCATATTGTGATTTAACATTCCGAATCATTAAATATTGTAAAATGACTTTTGTTGGGTTGACTTGCAATCTACCCGTTTGGGATTTTGACCAATTTAGCAGGTTCATTAGTAAGTCGTAACCATTATTAGCTGTTTGCATAAGCATTTGAAGCCAGTTTTTTTTGGTCCCAACATCATCAGCTTGCCGTTCTTCCTCCGTTAATAATTCAGCAATACCTAACAATCCACTGAATATGCTACTTAAATCATGACCAATGACGGAGAAAAGCTTGTTTCTTGTTGCAAGGGCTTCATCTTTTGCGGCAAGAGCTTCTCGCAAATCATCTTTTGCAGCTTGAAGTTCAAGGTGGGTATTGACACGAGTTATCAACTCCTTTTTATTAAAAGGCTTAGTGACATAATCCACAGCCCCCAATTCCAACCCGGCAATCACATCCTCTTTTTCCGTTTTGGCAGTTAGGAAAATAATCGGAACATCTGCCAATTTCGCGTCTTGTTTTAATCGCCTACACACTTCAAAACCATCTATATCCGGCATCATAATATCCAGCAAAATGAGATCGGGACATTTTTCTTTAGTGTAATCCAACGCCTCAGTGCCATTTACGGCAAATCCAGAAAGGTAGCCATTTTCAGCCACAAAACTACCCAGAAAACTTAAATTTTTTGGGTTATCATCCACAATTAAAACAGTTTGTTTTTTCTTCATTTGATTTTTTAGTAAAAATAAGACATTTGAGACTCTTGCTTCATTTTTTTGGGTATATTTAAGATATAGCATTTCCCTTTTGAGTGAAGTACATCTCTTGTAGGGGCAATCCTTTATGGTTGCCCTTTTTTGTATTTCACCCAAACGAAAAACGCTATACCATCTATGTTCTTGATAGGGGTGTCAAATAAATCATAATATTTATCATGTAGTGGAACGTAAAATTCCCAATTAACGGATTCTCCAGCAAACACTTGTCTGACATATTTTCTATAAGCCGCCGATATTTTTCTTCGCTCTTTTGTAAGGCTAAATCATCTTTTTTGCGTTCAGTAATATCAATAAATGTCACCACCGCCCCGACAAGTTCATCCCCTTGTAAGGAATGGTTTCGAGACTTTAGTTTTTTTCAAAAAACTAAAACCTCGAAAACGAAATAACTTCCCGTTTTAGAAACTTGTATAATAGACTTGTCCCGAAATAATTAAGTTATATATTTCAGAGACTTATGTCAACCTCAAAAAAAAAGTATTTTAAAATCAATGACTTAAATAAATCCCGTTTCAATTTGACAGTTAATGATTT
>QNES01000032.1 GCA_003645255.1 Gammaproteobacteria bacterium | reverse complement strand
TTTTTAATAGTTTAATTTGTTCTTGCAGGGCATTTTCTAATTCAGCAACTGTATGTGTATTAGTCGGTGTCCCACTGAATACAAATAATTCCGTTAAACGACTAAACGGATCATAACTCACACCCACACTGGCAGCGATTTGGGAGCCACGCACTAAATTTTTCGATAAGCGGGCACTGTTACCACCATCCAATAAATAGGATAAAACATCTAGGGCATAAATTTCCCCGTGATTTTCCTTAGCCAGGGTATTCAAGACAGGCACTTTATAACCCATAATGAAATAAGAAATTTTAGCAGGCAATTTAACTGTTATGCGTTTAACACCTAACTGTTCAACTTCTGGACTGGGTGATGGCACAATAATTGGCTGAGATTTGAGTGGTCCAAAATATTGTTTAGCCAGGGCTAACACGGCTTGAGGTTCAACATCACCAGCGACGACTACAATGGCATTATTCGGCGCATACCAACGCTGATACCAAGCTTGTAAATCAGGCAAGGTATAATTTTCAATATCACTCATCCAGCCGACGAGAGGATTTTGATAAGGGCTGCTTTGATAAGCAGTTGCCATGAAATGCTCATAAGTACGGTTAATCGGTTTATCCTCGGTTCGAACACGGCGCTCTTCAGCAACCACTTTTTTTTCTTTGATAAATTCATCTTCGCTTAATAGCAAATGACGCATCCGATCAGCTTCCATTTCAAAACTAATAGCCAAACGGCTTTTTTCCAAAGTTTGAAAATAGGCTGTGTAATCGTAACCGGTAAAAGCATTTTCACGGGCACCATTGACTGCCATAATACGGGAAAATTCGCCGGGGGAATATTTTTGGGTTCCTTTGAACATCATGTGTTCTAACATGTGTGATAGCCCAGTTTTGCCGGTCAGTTCATAACTGCCCCCGACTTTGTACCACACCTGGCTAACAACAACCGGCGCACGGTGATCTTCCTTAATAATTAAATTAAGACCATTTTCTAAAGTAAATTCATGGACTTCACCTGCCATGAGTGGAACGGCATTTCCCAGCAATAGGCTGAATAAAAAAAGCCGTAAATATTTATCAAACATAAATTTTTCCAATCAGTTATCAGTTATCAGTTGTATTGTTCCATTAGAAATCCGAAATGCACTTTTCTATTTGTCAAAACTTTGTAAGCAAAAAAATTAGTAACTACTCAGTCTTGGAATCAATAGATGTTTTCGTTCCATAAAAACAAAATCAATCAGTGACATTTTTCATATTATTCACACACTGAGATAATATCCAACGCAATATGCCTAAAGTTTGCTCTAATGGTTCCGCATAAGGGGCACTTTCATAAATTTCATTTTTGACGGTGAATTTATAAAATCGCCAAGTCAATGAATTAGTCACAATACCATATATATCAATCGGTTGTAAATTTTTATTACGAAAGCGACAGGCTTCCATTTCAACTAAGCACTGAGCTAATCCTTTTTCAAAATCATCTTTTTTAGCTTCAATGACACATAATAAGGGTGTTTGATAAACCACGCCTTGGGGCGCAATTAAATAATCAACCACCCCGATGGTTTTATCGGTTTGTAAGTTTGCTTCTTTCCATATCTTGATGCTTTCAAAACGGTCCATAGCTTCCAGCAGAATAGCATCAATTAGCATTGACTTCGCGGCTTCAGATAGTGATAGGTCAAAATGGGATTCTAATTTATGCCTAAGTTGTTGAAAAAGCTTTGAAAGCCGTCTGGGGGCTACCTCGTCAAGTGACCATTTTTTCAACTGATTGAGTCCTACCAGTGTTAAAGCTTCTTCTAAATTAAAATCAGAAAATCGTTTTTTACGTGGTTTTTTCATAAACTTAATAATCGTTTTTCAATTAAATTTGTAGTAGTCAGATAATGTTGAACTTATGAGCTTGAAAAAACGAGTTTTGCAAAAGGCTTTTAAATTTTAATCTTAATCGCTATCAATTGAAAAATCATGAATACTAAACAATGTCAAACGCTCTTTGCTCGCCTACAAGCACAGAATCCGCATCCAACCATAGAGCTTGATTATACCACGCCCTTTGAATTATTAATAGCCGTCATACTGTCTGCTCAAGCGACTGATAAAGGCGTTAATAAAGCCACCGCGATTTTATTTAAAGTGGCTAACACCCCTGAAGCGATTTTCGCATTAGGTGAAGAAAAACTGCGGGAATATATTAAAACCATCGGTTTGTTCAACATGAAAGCCCGCAATATCATCAAAACTTCTGAAATATTAAAAGAAAAGTATGGCAGTGAAGTACCAAATAAACGCGCTGACTTAGAAGCATTACCGGGCGTAGGGCGAAAAACCGCGAATGTGATTTTAAATAGCCTTTTTGGTGAACCGACAATTGGTGTCGATACCCATATTTTTAGATTAGCTAATAGAACCGGTTTAGCACCCGGTAAAACGGTGCGTCAAGTTGAAAAACAATTATTAGCCTGTATCCCTCCAGAATATCTAAAAGAGGCGCATCACTGGCTCGTTTTACATGGGCGTTATATTTGCGTTGCGCGTCAACCGAAATGTGGGGATTGTTTGATTGTGGAAATGTGTGAATATCCTGAAAAAACCAATTGATTAGGTATAATTAGTGGGTGTTTTAATTAGGAAGGTGTTTTTTATGGCTACAAACATTCAAGCAAGTAATGTTACATTGAATGAATTAAAATCCAAATTTAACCTGGAATTAGTTCGTGATAATGGAAATTTCTTTCCAGAGTGGCAAACTGACTTGCCAGAAATCACTGAAGTTGAAAAACAAGTATTGGATAATGTACAAACGGGATATTTCAACTTGATTGGCTATCCTTCTATGCTGGAAAATATTGTTCAATTATCGGTTTTAGCACCTATTCTACAACTAGCGGGTTTTTTTTTACAGCCTTTGTGGATAAAATCAGAAGCATCGGTTAATATTCTAAGTGAAGATAAAGAAGTAACAATAGAAGGTAAAATTGACGTTTTGGTTCTAAAAGAACAGTTGTGGGTATTGGTTATAGAATCAAAACGGGCTGAACTTTCAATTAAAGTGGGATTAGCTCAAATTTTAGCGTACATGTTAGCAACGCCACATAAACCATGCTTTGGATTAATAACAAATGGTGGGAGTTTTGTTTTTTTGAAATTGGTTATGAACGGAACCCCTCAATATAGTATGTCACGAGTATTTGATCTCGTTAATCCAGGTAATGATTTATATTCAGTGTTGGGGGTTTTGAAAAAAATTCGTCAACTTTTTTTTCAGTCTTAACGTATTAGAAAGACCATACCCATTTATTTATCATTAGCACCATAAATCTGCCCCATATCATACAACACCAATTTGCCCCGTGTTAATGGTACCGCTATCCAGCAGCCCTGGGGAGTGCAACGGAAATCAAAATCCCAAAGGGGTGCCCCATCTTTTACTCGACTAGGTAAACGGAGAGCAAATAACTCTTCATAATGATTCAAATCCCAAATACGTACTGTCGCATCTCCACTGGCGGTTGCCAATTGATAACTGTCTGGACTGAATATAGCGCGGTGTATCGTTTGCTCGTGTCCAACCAGGCTGTCGCGTAGTTGAGCGTTGTCAGTGGAATAAATGTTGACTAACCAATTTCGTCCAACACTGGCAGCCAGTTTTCCATCCATGCTCAGGGCACCCCATAAGATAAGGTCTTGCATTTTAGGAAAGGTTTGCAATTGTATAGGGGGTGTTTTACCACTGAAATGCCAAAGTCGCATACTATAATCATTCGCACTGAGTAATTTGGTACCACTGGCATCTATTGAAATGGAATTGACATCTTCACCGAGGGCGGCTTGATAAAAAAAGTTATTTTGGTTAACTAAGTTATAAATTCCAATATGATCATCATAACTGCTCGTAATCACATTCTCCCCATTGGGTGTAAAAGTCACAGCACTGATATACCCTTTATGTCCTTTAAGTGTTTGAATTTCTTTTAAATTATCCCCCTTTATTTGCCACAGTTTGGTACTATTGTCAAAACTAGCAGATGCCAATAAATTACCTTTTGAATTAAAAGCAAGGCGTTGGATATTATCTGCATGGGCTTTTTGCTGTTCCCATAATAAATGGGGTGTATCAGATAAAGAGTACCAACGTAGAGTCCCATTGGCAAATCCCACGGCAACATGATAACCCGTCGGGCTAATCGCAACCGAAGCAGGTTCATTGGGTAAATCAACCATAAATTGATGGGGTAAGCCCCAACGCATTATCGTGCCATCATTACTAACACTGAAAATTTGTGCCGTTTGATCAGTCGTTATATCCGTCACGCCGCTTGTATGCCCTTGCAAAACGTGCATCGTTATACCCGTGTCAATATCCCATATTCGTAAAGTACGATCATGGCTACCTGTAACGAGATAGCGGTTCACATAGCTAATTGTAAATACCTTATTGTTATGACCCAGTAATACGCGTTGGGGCTGACCGGTTGCAACATTCCATAAACGTATACTTTTATCACTACTACCGGTAGCCACTTGTTGACCGTCTGGGCTAAATTTTATATTTTGAAGTGACTCCGTATGCCCGACTAAAATATGTAAACAATCGCCTGATTCCATTGACCATAAACGGGCAGTTTTATCATAAGAAGCACTGCCTAATATTTTGCCACTGGGATCAAAAGCCAAACCATTGGGGGATATATCTTTTTCATGTCCTTTGAAAGTCTTTATTTTACGACCGGTTTTTGTCGCCCATAAGGTAATATTCTTGTCTTCGCCCCCACTGGCTAAAATTGTCCCATCAGGTGTCACCGCCAATGCTTTAACTATCGCCGGGGCTACCCACTCCATTTTTTTCAGTCCTTTCGGCAGTGACCAAATAATAATACGCTTATCAATGCCCGTACTGGCTAACCATTGCCCTTTGGGATGAAAAACCAGGGAGTAGATTTTGTTAGTATGTCCTTTTAAACGCCGTATAATTTGTCCAGTGTGAACATCCAATAGGATTAAAGTTCCCTTTTCGCCTGCGGCTGCTAATAAACGACCGTTTGGACTTAAAGCAACAGATAATAACTGTGCACCTGCTCCTTTATAGATATCCAGTGGCGTTCTGCCCATGAATTTAGTAAACCAAGCCAGTAAATTACGGCTATGGCGGTACGAAGGTGGCATTTCTGAATCTAATTGACGAGTTTTTTTCAAAAGTTGTCTAGCAGAAGCGTATTTCTCGTCTCGTGCTAATAGTGCCGCATGAGTCATTTGTGCTTCAAATAAATTTAAAGTACGTTCCGTTTCCAGTTGTTCCGCATGTTGTTGTGATGAAAGGGCTTGTTCCTCCGCTATTAAGGCATTGTGTCGTTCCCAAAAACCCCATAGAGCTAAACTGATTGCCACAATCAGCCCAACAGAAGCTATTACAGCCATTTTATGGGCTAAGATCGCTTTTTCTTCTGAGGCTAATTGTTGACGTTCTTGTTCTAACTTATGCAGCCTTCTTAATTCTGCAAGTTTCTTTTTCTCTTCTTGTTTTTTCTCACATTCCGTTAAAAAACGCATGGCGAGTTCAAAATGTTGACCTTGGTTCACACCATAGCGTTTTGCCCAAGCTTGGGTCAGTTTGGTACGAGCACGCCAGGCTAAAGCCATTGTCAATTCAATGCCAGACCATAATTCTGCTATTTGGTCATGCCAGCGAAGTGCAGTATCTTCTAAACGCCTGTAAAGTTGCGCCGATTTAGCTTCTTTTTGGACCCAATTGTATAAACGTTGCCATTGGCGAATTAAACTTTCATGACTAATATCTAACACGGTTTCTGGTGCTAATGGGGTGCCGTAAGCCGGTGTTAAAAAACTACGCCCAGGTTTCCGAAACACTTCTACCACTTGCGACACTTCTTGCCATGGTACCGATGCTTGTGTGGCAACTTCTTTTAATTCAACCGGGCGACGTATGTCTTTATAGTCAATATTTCGTTCTGTGAGATTACAAAACAAAATTTTAGCTATTTTTTTTTGAAAAGCATTAAGTTCTTCGTAAGCTTCATTAGCATGTTTAGAAAGCGCGTTTTCCAAACGACCGATTTGTTGATAATGTGATAAGGTTAATATGTTCTCCTGATTCTCCCCATTATTTTGATGAGAGTTAGGGAGAATTTGTTGACTTGCCAAAGTCCACATCCGCATCAGGGCATGTTGTAATGAAGGCAATTGATTCGGATCATCGCCCATATCATTAAGCAAGCGGTTGACTAATATAGGTTCAATGCTACCATTAAAAACATTAGCAGGTCCTTCAATCGTTTCACGCAATTGTTCACGAGTGAGGCGAGGCGTGAGAAAAAGCCCTCTATTAATGCTTTCTGGGAGATCATAAAACTTTGTACAGTCACCAATAAAATCAGAACGCATCGTTATAACGACGTAAATATTATTTTCTCTTTTATCATAAGAAAAGTCTGGGAGAGATGTATTTTGGCAAGTAGCTAATAATAATGTGACAAACGCCGCGGCTTCATCGGTACCCCCTTGTTGGTAATAGCGAAAAATTTCTTCAAATTGGTCAACTAATAAGAGTAAATGACTCTTTTCCGGTAAAGGCGTATATTGTAAAATTTCATTTAAACTAAAAGGACCTCGGCGCAAATCAGCTTGTAAAAAACCCAGCGCCTCATCATGTTCGGTAAATGGATCGGTATAGGCTCTTCCTAACGCTTTTTCTGCTAATAGGGCTTCTGCTAAATGAAAAAAAGGACGATTGCCCGGTCGAAATTCTGCAATACGCCAATGAGTACCAGCATTAGCGAGAAAACCTGTTTCTAAACCAGCCAATAAGCCAGTGCGAACCAGTGAAGATTTACCGCAACCGGAGGGACCAATCACAGCAATAAAATGTGTCTGTCCTAGTTTTTCTATGAGTTGGTCAGTGTGTTCGTCACGTCCAAAAAAAATGTCAGTTTCATGGCGTTGAAATGGACGTAAGCCTGGATAAGGAAAATCGCTCATATTGATAAAGATTGCAAAAAACACGATAAACAGGTATTGATGGAAGAACAATCTAATATCTGCATATTGGGTAACTTGATGTTTAAAGGTGGCTTGTTGATAACCGGCGTGTTATAAACGGCAATGACTTTTAAGGGATAATCACGCCGCCTTTGCATACGTCTGCAATAGAGCAGTTGCTCATTAACCCAGGCTATCGAAGTTTTATCATAAACCACAATAACGGCATCACAATAAAGTAAATTTTGTTCTAGGTTTTGACGTATTTCTGCCGGTGTGGTACTCACAGAAATATCTAAAGGCAAACTGTAACCAATACCATGAGCATCTAAAAAATCTTTAATTTTATGTGCTAACGCCATATCTTCTTGTGTGGCATTGATGAATACCAAGTTATCATCGGTTTCAAATTTTACCTCCTCTTCAGATTTTAAATGTTTAAGAATAATTGTTTGAAACTCGTTAAAACCTGTCGCAATCACCGTACTGGCTTCTAAAAGATTTTGATGTTCAACATTTGAAACCGCAGATATATTTAGATTTGGAGCACGCCACTGAAGAATCGGACAATTCGCCGCTAGAGCACGTTGATATTGGAGCAGAGGATAATTAAAAAAAGGGGGAAATTGCTCACTTAATAATTGTACAAATAAACGACATTCATTCAAATCTTGATCAAGTGTTTGTTGAAATTTATCAATAGAATAAGTCTTTTTAGGTAAGAACTGAATTCCTTGTTGATCAAAATAGCGTATTATTTCCGTTCGGCGCTCTTCCAAATCTTCCGTTACTGTCGCTAAAAAAATGCGTGGCGTTGCCACTATATTATTTTTAGGTACAGGGGTTGTGACAGGTTTTGCCTGTTTTTTAAGCTCTTTAAGTTTATCTGTTAATTGACGTGCTAAATCATCAAGCCTTTGATAATATTCAAATTCTTCAGGATGAGGTTTTGGAATGGCTAAGGTACGGGGGTTATCGGTATCGTTGGATACCCAAAATTGATAGCCCAGTAAATCTTTGAGTGGTTCCGGGCGTTCCACAACATCATGTTCAACGACAAAAATACGCCCTGAATTGGAATCTACCTGACTTAAAAAGGTGTTAAATTCAAAATGGCACCATGGCGATTCAATATAACCAGGAGATAAAATTAATATTAAAGTAGCAGAGCCTTCAAGTTGTTTAATAATGTCAGGTGTGACGGAATGATTTCCCCGTAATTCATAATCCATCCACAGCGAAAAGGCATCGGCACGTCCCAGTTTTTTTCCTAATAAAATTTTAAGACTATTGATTAGGGTGCTTACCCAGCCTTTATCAGCCCCAACAAGTGGTTCATTATCAACCTGGGCATAACTGACAAAAACATCATGAATATAATTAGGAACATGGGCTGGCATGTTTTTTTAATGATTAATTCAATTTTGAAGATTATAAAAAATCTGATTTTTTTCGAGTTAAGGATCATTCTTGTACTATTTTAAAGAAATGTATAATTTTATTATAGACGAAAAAATTTGTAAAAACTCCATTGTAATTATTTTTTTATTGTAAATTGATTTTATGAATTAGGTATTTATACGAATTGTTTAAATTTCAACAGTCAAAAAAAAGTAGCTACCATTGGTAGCCACAAAATATTTTGAATCATTGTGAATGAATAGAAAACAATACCTGAACTCACGAACTTTTATCATGTTTCAGAAAAATTATTTTCACCATTTTGAAGTATGTCCAGTATAGTTACCAAATGTAGTCCTTTCTTATCTTGTGATTCTTTTTCATCTCCTAAAGACACACAAGTTAAACCCAATAATAAAACCATAATTAGTGCAAAGCGAGAACTATTAAAAATAGTGAATTTCTGAAGCCCTCTAGCAATTAAACCCTGTTCCGCTTTTTCATAAATGTCAATTGTACAAGTCATAAGTTAGCCCTCTTTTTGAATAACAAAATGGAAGAACTTGTTTATATGCAAGAAACATTCCTAAACTGATGCGAAATGAATAAATCAGCACCAGAGTGTTACAAAAAAAGAGTCAATAACTCTCTGACAGATTCAGCTTTAATCCAAAATGGCCCCTACCATACCATTCATTGTTTGCACTCAAAAAATATGCAAATTTTATTCCAAACATGATAAAAATTCATGAATCAGGCGAATGGGTAAAATTGGGTTGGATTACTGAATATAAGAATATGAATATGTTCAAAAATGGATTGGACTTTGGGAATCTAAACTTTAGTCACTGATGAGGTGTTGATTTCGACCCAAAGACCTTTGAAGGTAAACCCTTAAAGGAAATTTCCCCTAAAATTATTTATGCGTGTCCAAAATATGTGACCGATAATACGCCAGAACCTTATCGAGAATGGTTATTAGCGATCCAGGACAGTTTAGATGAGGAAGTTGATGAAACTCAATATCGTAAAACAGCCATTCAACAGATTTTTAATTTAATTGGTCGAGACTCAATTTCGCCTCAAGAACGAGCGCGAATGAAAGATGAATATAGTCTGGGACTACTTCAGCAAGATAAGTTTGAACAAGGACATAAACAAGGACGTTTAGAAACGGCTCGTAATCTACTAGCCAAAGGTATCGAACCGATGGTAGTTGCTGAAACAACGGGCCTTTCATCCGAAGAATTAGCCACTTTATCATCTGTTCAAAACTAAACCGTGACTTTTCTTTAATTCTTTGCTATAGACTTTCAGAAAAGTCAAAGCGGCCATACAATTGACAAATAGCAATGGAGCTAACAACTGTTGTTTGATTTCTATCTAAATTTATGTATATATACTCATATGAGTCGAATTTATATCAAATTAATTTTATCACTTGAAAAAATAATGAGTGATCCCAATAGTGGTTTTAGGCGTATTCATGGTGTTGTCATTCACTTTAAATTTAATTATTTTACCATAAGGTAGAAAAAATATAAACAGTTCAGATAAAAATTTTTTGAAACAGGAAACATAACAAAATATTTTAAAGTAAAAATTAAGGGCAAAAAAAACTGTCAGGTTTAAGGTACCCTTCAAACTGTTCTAATAAATAAATGGAATATTTGTGTTTGAACTTGTGTGACATCAAAATGTGGCATAAATTCTTAGAAAAACTTGCCAGGTTGACGTTGGTTTTTTGGTCAACCATTATTTAAATATTGTATCATAAAAAATCATCGACATCCTTATTTCCAAAAATAGGGCATAAGCCCTTTGGAATGTTAGGGCTTTTTGAATGATGACTGTAGTGAAATCCTACGCTCGCTGATTTTTGAGATGGGGCGCTTGAGAAACTAAAGATGAGTCTCCGTCTCCAATCACGACTGAGTCTGTTCCTCTAATGAGAAACCCTGCCATATCGTCCCTAACTTCGTATCCACTTTTTCCATCAGGAGACTTCCAAGGAAAACATTTAAAATCACAATTCTCCCACCAAGTGGAACCCGCAATGTAGTTGCAATCGGAAAATTTATTTGACTCTGACCCCAATTATTTATTTGATTTTAGGTATTAACAATATTTTTGATAAAACCTTAATATCTTGATTTTGACTTCTTCGCTAACAGAAAATCCCTTTAATATTTTTTCAAACACAGATACGGAGCAATCTTGATGGATTGTAAACGTGCCTTCTGCAACATTTCTTCTTATGTTGTCAGCACCATATATGTCAGCCTTTCTATAATAAACATAGCTTAAATGTTTTATGAAAGGGTGCTCTTCCTGCTTTAAAATACAAGTTTGGTCGTACTCAATAGCAGGATTCACGCTAGAGATATTGACAACTAAAACACAATCCTTTCCAAAATTAGGATAATAGACTGGGTTACAACAGATAAAGTGGAGATGGTGAGAGGTGCCTGATGGAATCAGAATGGTACCTCTTTTAACAAGAGAGAAGGTATTAGTCATCGTAGAGTGGCTTTGACTTGATCAAGATATCGTTGTTCTTGGTTTAATTCACTAAGTGCTTTCACTTGTTCCTCATCACGACCCATAGCACGAAAAATGGATTCTAACTTTATAGGGAATGAACTTCCATTTGGGTTTTCCCATTCTTGGCAATAATCATGAGTAAAATCTTTAATTTGGAATCTACCCATTGTGCCATATTCGGCATAAACTTCATCAAGTATCCGCATTTCTGCTTTGCTCAACTCATCAAAGTACTCAATATCTCTTGATAGGGACACTTCGTAATTATCTTCATCTTTAATAAAATCGTGCCAAGGACTCACTTCGCCTGGAGAAGGCTGGGACTTTATGAGCTCGTAAGTTTGAGAAAGTATTGGACCGTGAGGCATGGAAACAAAATGATCGCCACTAATAGGCTCACCCCACTTTGATACCGCTTTTCGCTCTGCTAAATAAAGCAGTTTAATTAGTTTGATAAAAGCCATGCGATTGCCCCTTTTCTTTAAAAGGTATGCCGCCATTTGGGTGATTATTGTTTCTGAGAACATTATAGCCTCCGCTTAACACATTGCTGTTAATATAAGGTAACTCCCAAAAAATAATATACCCAAGGGCTTGAGCAAGACTGTTGCCCAATTCTGTGTGTGGGTATTTTAATTTTTTGGAGCATCTAAGTAAGTACACATAAATAAGTAAGGAACGTGCATGAAATAAATTCGTTTCGAGGTTTCCTCGAAAACTAAACCAGACCTGGCAGGAAGAAAACCTGCCAGGTCAAAATCAAGTTTGGACGCTGCTCTTGACCTGCCATGTTTTGTTTTAACCTGGCAGGTCTGGTTTTAAAGTTGACTAAATTATTTGATGCACGTTCCTAAGTGTACAAAAGTTTATTAACATTTTAGGTAGGGCTCCTAAAGTGTTTTTATTGCCCCCCTTCAAACTGTTCTAATAAAAATGGAATATTTGTGTTTGAACTTGTGTGACATCAAAATGCGGCATAAATTCTTAGAAAAACTTGCCAGGTTGACGTTGGGTTTTCGGTCAACCCCAATTATTTTTGATAATATTTTACCCCATTGGAGTAATAATCAAACAGGCCATGCTTGCTTTCGTAATTTCTCTTCAATAAATTTTTGCATTTCTTCCTTTTTGGGTAATGCTAACTGATATTGAGAGACAAAAAGTTGATTATCCATACCGGCTAAAGCATATTCCACTAAAGCATGATTTTTATTAGTGCAAAGTAAAATACCGATAGGTGGGTTATCGTTGTCAGTCATCACATTTTTCTTATACCAATGTAAATAGGTATTTAATTGTCCAATATTTTCATGGTTAAACTCTGCCAGTTTTAATTCTACGAGAACATGACATTTCAAGATTCTGTGATAAAAAAACTAAATCAACAAAATAATGCTGTTCACCAATTACAATGCGTTTCTGTTTGGCTTCAAAACAAAAGCCATGCCCCAGTTCCAGTAAAAAATCTTCAATATTATTAAGCAGTTCATTTTCCAGATGTGATTCATTCATCACTTCTTTGGCTTTCAAGCCAAGAAATTCAAAAACATAAGGATCACGAATAGCTAATTGTGGTACTGCTGGTTCGGCAAATTGATTAGCCAGAATAGCCAGTTTTTCTTTATCTAATGATAAGCCAGATCGTTCATAATATAAGCTGTTTATTTGTCTTTTTAATTCTCGAACTGACCAATTACCTTGCCTGCATTCTATTTCGTAGAAAGATCGTTTGGTCTCATCATCTATATTTATCAGCAATTCAAAATGACTGTAGGAAAGAGCTAAAACTAACGGTTCAGTTGTTTGGCTTAATTGTGGGGACGCTGTACCCACTTTTTGACTTATCACATTTGTAGGCAATAAATTCTTAAATTGTGCGGATACAGCCCCCGCTATTTGCGGATAAAGTTTATAAAATTGATGATACCGGTAAAGCTGTCGTTTATTGCAATTGCTTAATCCCTTGAGGTTTTTAGCTAGGGTTTCTAATAACTTTTCTCCATAAGTGGCTCGATCACAGCCGTTTAGTTCATACTCATGGATATACATACCAATCAACCAGTTACGCAAAGTCAGGCTAACATTTATCGCTTTACTTACTTGCGTTGATAACTCTGTGTGAATTTGCTGAATGCTTGTGACCAATTGGCTGAAATCGCGTGTGGTTTTAGGCGTATTCATGGTGTTGTCATTCACTTTAAATTTAATGATTTTACAATAAGGTAGAAAAAATATAAACAGTTCAGATATAAAATTTTTGAAACAGGAAACCTAACAAAATATTTTAAAGTAAAAATTAAGGGCAAAAAAAACCTGTCAGGTTTAAGGTTTGTGACTTTGGCGAATCAAGAAATCCGATTTTTTCCAAAAATAAGTAGGTGTACAAAAGTTTATTAACATTTTAGGTAGGGCTCCTAAAGTGTTTTTATTGCCCCCCTTCAAACTGTTCTAATAAAAATGGAATACTTGTGTTTGAACTTGTGTGACATCAAAATGTGGCATAAATTCTTAGAAAAACTTGCCTGGTTTACGTTGGGTTTTCGGTCAAGCATTATTTAAATATTGTATCATAAAAAATCATCGACATCCTTATTAAAAAAAATAGGGCATAAAAAAGCCCCTTGTCGTTTAGACTTGGGGCGTATTGAAGTTTGGATGATGGGTGTGGTGAAACTTTACCCACGCTATGCTTGCTTTTATTCAATATCCAGTTGAAATCGAATCGCTTCTAAAATTTTTTGACGTAAATTCACATCAACTAATTCACCAAAATCTTTTTCTAAACGACTTTTATCCAAAGTACGAATTTGATAGCACAAGGCAATAGAATCCATCTTTAAACCTGCTACATTTGCAGCCAATAACACTTCATTGGGATAAATGACAGTTGAGTCAAACTTTTTAGAGGTTAACGGAATAACATTAACGACTGGCAACAGTTGATTAATTTGTTCTCTACTAATAACCAGTACAGGTCGTTTGCCACCTTGTTCCGAGCCTTTACCCGGATCAAGTGATGCGATAAAAATATGCCATTGATAGATCATCTTTTTGCCTCCCACCATTCAGCATCTACCTCTGCAAAATCTGACATGACTTCATGCAAATCTGTCATAAAACGAGTATCATCAACAGCTCGTTCCATTTGTTTGAGTTTGTCTGTATGACAACTTGGAATTTGAGTGTATTGTTTAAGAATGGGTTCAATCCATCTATACTCATCTAACGGTAAAATGACACCAATTGGAATACCTTTTGTATCGTTGATAAATTGACGTTGAAGAATAGTCATTGTCTTCTCCTTTATCTTGATGTGAAAATGGGAATGCGTCCTGTTTGACGCATAAAATACTTAAACATTATAAAAAATCACCTGCATCCTTGTTCCCTTAAAAGCAAAGGGCTATTTCGTTTGGTAATTGTCGGGTTCATCACTACCATAACTTTTATTCCCCACTTTGATACCGCTTTTCGCTCTGCTAAATAAAGCAGTTTAATTAGTTTGATAAAAGCCATGCGATTGCCCCTTTAAAAGGTATGCCGCCATTTGGGTGATTACTGTTTCTGAAAACATTATAGCCTCCGCTTAACACATTGTTGTTAATATAAGGTAACTGTTCTAATAAAAATGGAATACTTGTGTTTGAACTTGTGTGACATCAAAATGTGGCATAAATTCTTAGAAAAACTTGCCAGGTTGACGTTGGTTTTTCGGTCAAGCATTATTTAAATATTGTATCATAAAAAATCATCAACATCCTTATTAAAAAAAATAGGGCATAAAAAAAGCCCCTTGTCGTTTAGACTTGGGGCTTTTTTCAGTTTAAGTGATGGATATGTGTCGTGAAACTTTACCCATTATCCATTCTATGATCATTCATCAGGTAACTCCCAAATAATAAAGTATCACTCCAAAAAATGTCCAGGATATTGGCACATTGGTATATTATTTGGGGGGGAGAGTAGTATCACCAACAGTGGTATCAACAACACTAAATTGGATAGGCTCGCCATTAAAAACTAGCGTTCCATCCTTTAGCCGATAGCCAAAGTTAATGCACACATGACCGGTGTAACGAGGTTTGTCTTGATACAACACCATCCCTTTTTCTACCGTTAGCATTAACGGTTCTTCTGATAACGATACTGAGCTATAAAGCGGATCAAGCTTATCTAACTGACCGCTCCATCTACTAAAATAGTCGCTACTACTTGGACTACGGGGAGTGCGCCTTTCCCCTTCATAATAATAGGGGGGTTGATCAGGCATACTATGATGACAGTAATCAGAATCAGGAGCAATCCAGGCACAATAATTGTTATTTAAATTACCTTTACCTGGCTCTTTAAGCATGTAGTAGTCCCCTTGGTTGGGATTACAACTATCATCTGTCAGACTATAAAGTCCAACAACAATAATATCTGCTGTTTGACCAACATGAGTTGAATCGGGGATAATAACGCCTTCGACAGTTATAGTATCACCTTGAATGACACTACCACTTTCATCAGCTTTAAGCTGTTTCACATTTGTAGCAGCTAAGGTAAAAGCACCACCATTAACCGAAATCCCGCCGAAGAATTGGGCAGTACCACTCTGATTTTCTGGAATAGAGAAGATGGAGGTTAGTTTGGGTTTACCGTCGCAGGTGTCTTGATCGTCACATCCAGAATCAGAATCTTTATTTGGTCCTTTATCTGGCGAAGAAGATTCACCGGAATCAACCGGAGTGGAAGCATCGCCTTCAGAATCTTTATTTGGTCCTTTATCTGGCGAAGAAGATTCACCGGAATCAACCGGAGTGGGAGCATCGCCTTCAGATGGCGAAGAGGTTTCATCTTCTTCAGGAACAGGAGGACCTTTATCTGGTGGAACAGCGAATGTATTGAGGGCAGATAGGACAAAAACTGTTCCTATAAAAAGCGCCACAAATCGTTGCATAATTAATTTCTCCATTTGTGAGTTTGTGTTTTTTTGCAACCCATCATAATAATGCTAAACGCTAAATGATGGGTTGCGTTATATTATCTACAAATGCCTTTATAAGGCAAAAGTAAAATTTTACTGACACTTCGCATATAAAAAGCCACTAGGTATAGCATTAGCTTCAGATTTGACTTTGACTATATAATAGTCATCAGAAGCTACGCTAAAAGTACATGGCAATGCGACGGTCCAACTCGCTGTACAATTTCGCGCCCCCGATTGCCCTTGTACAACGATTAGCTATTGGAAAATGGTTGATAAATTTGATCGTCAAGAATTTTTTGACTACTTATATCAAGCTGCCCTTAAAGCTAAAACCCGTCGTACCGGTTCAACCGTGTTGTTAGGGCAACGTCGTATGGGTAAGACTGAAATTTTTAAACGGGTAGTCAATCGACTATTTTTTGAGCAGGATCATCGGGACCCAGAAGCGGTGGTGCCGGTTTACTATAGTTTTCCGGATACTTTTGAAAATCGCTGGGATTTTGCCCTCAGATATGTGGAAAATTTTATACGCTGGTATGCGGCGTTTCGTCTGCGTGATGCCAATTTATTATCTGATGAAATTTGTAGACATCATCAGTTGATAAAGATTATTCGTCAGAAATTGCATCTCACAAAAGGTTTGAAATCAACCTTAAATTTTCTTGAAGGTTTACTAGAAAAGGATATTACTATTCCTGAACAAGTAGCTCTTTCGCATCCTCGTCGAGTTGCCGCAATTGATGAGAGTACGATAGTGGTATTCCTAGATGAATTTCAAAATACCCGTTTGCCTCAATATCGTTTTGACGTAGTGGGTTATATGCAAGAAGCGGTTGAATCACCAACTTGCCCTCATTTTGTGATTGGTTCGACGAGTATTTTGGCGCGGGAAATTTTAGGAAGGGGTTCGTTATTTGGGCGATTTGAAAGTCGTCCAATTGAGCCTCTTACCGCTTATTGGGGAACCGAATTAGTCCGTAAAGCGGCGAGCTACTATGAAACGAATGTAGCTGAACAAATGGCACCGGTGGTAGCGGAACGTTGTGGCGGTAATCCTTTTTACATAACGGCTCTTATTAAACAAGCGGCACGGCAAAATCAAACACTTTCGTCCGAAAAAGTGCTTAATAAAATTTTAGCCGTCGATCTGTCATCCGGATTTATCTGGAGTGAACTCAATGATCAAGTCAACCGGTGGGTTGAGCGGATTAATGACTATGGCATTACCAAATGGATTCTGTATCTCTCTGCTATTGGCGCAGATAACAAAGATGATGAAATTGACCTGAATCAAATTCAAGCCGCCCTTATGGAGCGAGACGGTCAAGATGTTTCGATTGACAAGATTCGAGACATACTGATTAAATTATCCCGCGGCGACTTGTTAGATTATATGGAATTTGGCGGTTGGTTTAGAAAAGTTCAGGATCCCATTCTGTTAGAATTTCTCAAAGTGTGGGGGCGACTTGAAGTTGAACGGCAAAATCCGAACCGGGTGAAAGATGAATTACAACTGAAATATAGTCATTTCAAGCGTCGCATCAATGAACTCAAGGGCTACTTGGCTGAAGTGTATATGGTTCAAATCTTGTTCAATGCCCAACGAAAAAAATTACAAGGGCATTTTTTTCATCAAAAAAGCGAAGTTGAAATCCACAGATTTACTTATATTCACCAACGTGAACGAATTGCACCTGGGGCTGATAGTGAAATTGACATTCATGGCGGTGCCGGCGTAGAACAATGGGTAGCTGAAAGTAAATGGTATCAGGATCGTAAAATAGGTATTGCAGAAATTCAGAAACTGGTTGATAAAGGCGAATGGGTTCGCCAGGATATTGGTGCTGATGTGGCTCGCGCCTGGTATTTTAGCTATGATGGATTTACGCCTGAAGCACAGGATTTCATGGAAGAACAGAGCGTACTTTGGTCAACGCGAGAAGATTTGGATGGGCTGCTTGATTATGTGAAATTGAGACGGTTGCCGAAGTTTTAATTTCATTGATTTTGTTTTGGTGGGGAAACCATGTTTGCACACCCTACCTGGCTTATGCTATTTCTCGACTATCAAGTTTTTTATAAGTCCTTGATTTAAAAAGAAATATCATTTTAGATCGAAAAATTAAATAAGCTTAAAAATCAATGAGTTAGCTATTTTAACATTCAAAAATAGAGCTTCGCAAAGCCAAATCACATCAAAAACTTGATAGTCGAGTGTTAGACGAATTTATTGCGCTAGATCATGCCTTTGCCCAAAACCGTTTGGATAAACACAATATTCTTGGGCTATTACGCCACCCATTTCAACATCGTTCTCGTTTAAAAATGTTGCTCTGTGGTTCGTTAGCCATCGAAGAATTACAACATTGGGCAAGTTATTTAGTAAATGTACGCACAGTGCATTTAAGCTATTTAACCGAAGCGGAAACCTATCAATTGATTGAAGCCCAAATTTTAGTTTGCGCTACGACAAAGACGCTCGCCAACGGGTATTGAGTTTAACCCGGGGACATCCGGCTTTAGTACAATCACTGTCTCACGAAATAATTACCCTTTCCAATATTGTCGTCAGCACAATGGCAAATGACATTATCTCAGTTGCTACAACGGAAATTGATAGAATCAGTAGATGGAAATGGCTATCGTTTTCAAGTGGTAGGGGGGCAACGTTGTTGCCCACCGTTGCTCCGTTTCAAATCCATCAAACCCATCCAATCGCAACCACAGTCACCTCAACCCCATTAACCACTTCAATTGTTGACAGTTTGGAAAGCACCGTTTCTTCCAGCACAGGAATAAACAAAGCAATCGTTACGCGGTCAATGCCCAAATTCTTGGCATAATCAGCGGCTTGGCTTCGATCCTCTTTGATTTGATAGCTATTGACAAAACTTTTGACTTCAATAATGCCCCTTTGTTTTCCACACCGAAGAAGGAGATCGACTGTGCCATTGCCTGTGGGAAACTCTGGACTCACAATACAACGCCTTCCTACCGCTTCCCTCAGCCAACTAAACAAGTGAAAGTGTCCAACCGCTTCTTTTAGCTTTAAATCAGATTTTCTACGCGGTTGCTCTTTCCAGAGATTAATACTTAGTGCCCTGAGGCGAGCGAGATAGTCCTTATACCTGGTTAGCAAAGCCTGTAAATTAAGGGAAGTACCGCTAAAAACATCGGTGAGCTCATCTAAAGGTTCCAATGCCAGGATCGGTGTTTCTGAACCGATAATCTCCTGACTAAGTGCATCATAAAGACATTGTTGAACAAATGGAGAGGTAAAACGGCAAACATTCTGCGTTTCACCGTTTGGCGACGTTTCAAGAGTCGGTTCAATAATTCCATGAAGATAAAGATAATTGTGCTTGGGTTGATGAAAAAAGAAGGGCACATTTGACGTAGTAAACAAAGTCGTCAAAAAACCCTGATAAGCAGAATCTCTCGCTTTGGCAATGATGTTTAATAAGGTGTTATTAGGCTCTTGAGTTCGGGCAAAATGCAAAACAAGTTTCCAAGCTTTTTCATCAAGCGTTTTTTCCACCCCAAGATTATATGTTTCAGTAAGAAGCTCTCCAAACCATGAAACTAAACCTGGCTGCCCTTTGGTGGAGTGATAAATTTGGTCAACCACAGTAGCCTCAATCGGTTGCTTACTTTCTGCTTGGTACTGACGATATAACTCCTTAACTTCCTCATACGTTAAATTGGGCACCTTCAACGATCTTTGAACATTAAACGGAGACCCCCGTTGATTTTCAATCCCCAAAACCGCTCGCACACCAACCAATGCCAGTCCGTGCAACCAATTGTTTTGACGGTCAAGATACAATTCCCGAAATTGAGCCACCATCAAGTCTATCAAAGCCAATGGGATGGTATCCACTTCATCTATCAACAAAATTAGTGAACGGTCCCATAATCCCTCTGTTTTTGAAAATAAATCACGGAATGTTTTCCAACTCGAAACAATCGGTTTGTTAGGTAGTTTCTCCTGAAGGAGTTCACCAAACTTTTCTGGAAAATCCGCGTTTTCAGAAGGAGTAAAGCTCATGCCTCTCAATGCACCCAGTGAGAAAGTCAAAAGAGTAAATTTCTCAGGGTATTGCTGTGAAATGGTTTGTTCTGTTTGTCTTATCAGCCAAGTTTTGCCCGTTTGACGGGGTGCCCAAATGGTAAAATAATGCCCACTTTCTTCCCCTGGGCAACCCACAAGTTGTTGAACCCCAGTCGCAATCAATGCTTGGCGTTGGACGCAAAAATGCGCTTTGCAATTGACAGGACCATAAGAGCAAAAATGTCTCATATCTTTATTCTCCTTTTAAAATAATGACAGGGATTTTTGAAGAATAACTCAGAACCCTTAATATAAACAAATATCAATTATCAATGATTATGTCAAAAAATACGAAAAAACCTGACAGTTTTTTTAGACTTTGTTAGCGAAGTAAACTGTCAGATTACTCTTCAGGTTTGTTATCTTTATATGTCGGTGTCGAGTCAGGTATTTGGGGCGATAACTTCCCAAACCACCCGTTCAAACCCCACCGCTACAACACTAATTAATTTCAACTTCAATTCATCATCATATTTTTTTTGTAAACCCGTCTTATAATCAAGCAATTGTTTTTTAGCATCCGCTAATTTTTTCTTGACGAGAGGTAAAGCATTTAGTTCATTTTTAGTCAGTTTTCTGGCTTTTTCGCCGCTTAAATTTAGTTCAGCTAATTTGATAAATTTGAATTCGATAATAAAGTCATAGATTGGAAATTTGCGCCGTTCTGGACGAAGTATCATGGTTAAATCAGCATACCGTCTTTTTATCGCGGTTTCTGAATCCATGATATAAGAAACATCATCAAATAACACCGTTAAAAATGCGGTTTTAATCGTTAATTCATTGGTTTTTTTATAATCAATATTGTCAAATACCTTAAAATATTTCTGTTCCATAAAATCGCAAATTTCTTGTAAATCTGCGGTATGAAAGAAATTTCTAGCCATTTGACGTGCCCTAAAGCGTTCGCTTTCATCAGGCAAATACATTTCAAAGAGTTGCTCTACGTACAACTTTCTGATCACTAAATTAGGAATTTTAAAACGTAATTCTCCGTATTCTGTTTCTCCATTTAAGGTTAAAATACCCAAATAATAGAGTAAAGACACTATAAAGGTAGTATCTTTACTCGCAAATAATACATCCTTCACACTAAAACGATCACTTAAATCGAGTATTGAAAGGGGAGGATTTTCATCCAATGCTTGAGAAATGAGGGATTTTCCATTGAGCAAGTTAGCAATATAACTTATTTTGTTTCTATCCATTGCCAAATTATGATCTAACATTTGGCGTGGAAATTGGCATTCTTTTTGAAAAGATTTTAAGAAATATAATGCGAGAGTTGGATTATAAATCTCTTCAACTTTCCGATAATTAAAACAATAACCATCGTAATACGTTTTCATCAAAGTTAAGGCTTGTTGTGCCTTTGCCGAACTCAAATCACATTCTTTTGCTATTTGATTAATAACGGTTGTTAATTCAGATTCTTTAAATCCACATAAATCATTAAATTCTAATTTCAAGTAGATATTTTCTGCGACATTATAAGCACTCGTAATATCAGTCATCGCAACGGGTGAGACACCTGTAATAAATACTCGTTCTAAACCACGCCCGCTAGTCGCTGATTTGATGGCTTTAAAAAGCACCCTTAGTACACCTTCTCCAGAAAGTAAAGCGTCGTAACGGCTTTTACTGAGTTCATGATTACCCATCATGACTTCATTGGCGAAATTGTCGTATTCGTCAATTAATAGATACAGTTTATGTTGTGATAAGAATACTGCCGTTAATAAAGATTGAAAAGAACTGATTGCATTATTGGGTTCTATTTCAATTTTGATTGATAATTTATCTTGATAGTAAAGCGCAAACTCTTTAATACAATTATTCACATATTTATAGAGAGTTTGCCCAATATCATCTGCATCTCCTTCAGGGCTGACATTAGAAAAATCCCATTTCATCACGAAATATTGATTATGTATTAGAGTGGGATTTTTACCTATCGCTAAATCACCAAATAGTTGCTCAAATTCAGAAGCTTTGGCTACGTCATAGTAATTTTCTAGCATTGATAAGAGTAAGCTTTTACCAAAGCGGCGAGGGCGTAAAAATAGTATTTGATTTCCTGCTTCTTCAATGAATCTAATATGATGAGTCCGATCTACATAAAAATAGTTTCCACGTATTAGTAGATTAAAATCACTTATGCCATAAGGAAATTTTCGCTTTTCCATGTTTATTCTCCTATCTGTTATCAGTCATGTATAGTGCGTTTTACGCATCTATAATATTATTTTACCACAAAAACTGATATGAATCACCGGAGACTTGACACTCGAATCACAGTGGTTTTCCAAAAATAGTTCCCCAATCATTTTTTAAACAATTTCTTTACCAGCGCATTCACATCTATTGACATTCCAAATAATCCAGGATTTAGTTTCAACACCTCTAAAATATGATCTAATGAATCCTTTTCTTGTTCAATGCCCTGTGCTTCTAAAATACTCAGGATTTTTTGCAGCATTTGCATTGTCTCTGTTTCAGATTGTGCTTCAACGATACCCAGTAATTCACTGATTTTATAAGATTTATCTGAATTTTCTGGAAAATATTCGTTGTTTCCGTTTTTGGCGAGTTTCAGCAAGTGGTTGTGATTGACGCTTAGTTCGGGATTGTCGGGCAAGCCGATTTTTTCGCTGACTTTGAGATGGCTAAAACTGCGATGAATGTCTTTGAGTATGAATAGCAGGATGGCGAGGTATTCGCGCTTTTGCGATCCGGTGATTTTCAATATTATCCGGTTGGAAACCGTTTCCACTTCCACCAACGCGGTGGTTTCACTGGCGCGATCACTGAAAAGTACGCCGTTGCGCCAGTAGGTGTTATCCAATATCTCACGGTGCATTCTGACGATGAAGCGGGTAAAAATGGATAATGAGTTTGGATTCGTTAAGAGGGTGTTTCGGTTCTTCTTCTAATGCCGCGTAATAGTCAATAATGGCTTGTCTGCCTTGTTTGACGATTTCAACTGGTGGGGTTTGGAAGGGATTGTCTTCGACACAGATGCCTTCTTCAAAAGCGGAATGTTAAATACCTGAAAATAATTTTCTGACAACTAAATTAGGAATTTTAAAACTTAATTCTCCGTATTCGGTTTCACCATTTAAGCTTAACATTCCCAAATAATAGAGCAAAGACACTATATAAGTTAAGGGTAACCACAAGGGATTACCCCTACGATATCTTGATGTAGGGGCAAGACTGAATGGTTGCCCTCGTTATTTCAGGCACATTCCTAAGGCAATGAATTGAGCAAGCCATTATGCTCGCACAAAGTTTTAAGCATCCAAATTCACGACCGACAGCGCGTTTTTTTCAATAAAATCGCGGCGCGGTTCCACTTGATCACCCATTAAAGTGGTAAAGATTTCATCACAGGCGATGACATCTTCAATCTGAACTTGTAGCAAATTGCGCGTTTCAGCATTCATCGTCGTTTCCCACAATTGCCCCGGATTCATTTCGCCGAGTCCTTTATAGCGTTGGATATGTAAACCACGCCGTGCTTCTACCATCAGCCAATCCACGACATCTTTAAAATGATTCACGGGTTGCTTTTTCTCGCCACGTTGTATATAAGCGTCTGTTTCTAAAAGATCAGTCACCGCTTTGCCTAATTCCACTAAGGCTTGATATTCAGCTGTATTGAAAAACTTTTGGTTTAAGGCGTAAGTATGCTCCACCCCGTGGGCAATCATAATAATATTGGCAGAAAAACTATTTTCTTCCGGAAGCGGTTGTAGATCAATCTGATAACGCTGCGGTGCGTTTTCTAACGCTTTCAGCAAATCATCAAACCAATCTTGAACTTTATCTCGATCCTCCAAATCAGCCTGGTTAAGTGCTGGTAAATCAATCATGGCTTCTAAAACCGCTGATGGGAGTCGGCGTGATAAACGTTCTATCGTTGCCTTGACGCGCAGATAGTGCTGAAACACGTTTTCTAAAGGTTCTCCTTTTAAGGCAGGTGCATCAGGATTCACAAACAGTTGAGCATTTTGCAAAGCTAAAGTCATTAAATACTCATTGAGCGCAGCATCATCTTTGACATATTGTTCTTGTTTGCCCTTAGTGAGTTTATACAAGGGCGGTTGAGCGATATAAACATGCCCCCGTTCAATGAGTTCTGGCATTTGCCGATAAAAGAAGGTTAACAGTAATGTTCTGATATGGCTACCATCTACATCAGCATCGCTGGCAAGAATGATTCTGTGATAACGCAGTTTATCCGGATCATATTCTTCTTTACCAATACCACAACCCAAGGCAGTAATTAATGTGCCTACTTCCACAGAAGATAGCATTTTATCAAAGCGTGCCCTTTCGACATTTAAGATTTTACCTTTTAAGGGCAAGATAGCTTGGTATTTTCTGTCTCTGCCTTGTTTTGCGCTGTTATGAACAAATACACCACTCGCTAAAGCAAAGTTATGAGTATGTGGCACTTCAATATCGTAAACGTCCATTGGTTCAATTAAATACTCAATAGACACGATACGATGGTTGTAATTGAGCACCGCTTCATGAGTACGGGATTCATTATCCTCAAAATAGCGTTCACAAAATTTATCAAAGCGTAGCAAAGATTTATCGCGTGTTTGAAGGCGATGATGTTGGTAAGCATCAACATCAATTTGACCAGATTCCATGACAAACGACTTCATGGCTGCAATCGTTTTGCGATAATAAGTTTGATGCAATGCCGTCCGCCGTTTTGCCCTAAATTCAGGTGTCCATTGTTGGCGAGTTTTTTCACGTCGCCACGTCAGCAAATCTTCATCTTGCCATTGTTTTTTTGCAGATTGTGAAAGTATTTCACGCGCTTCAGGATTATCGGCAAAGTGGTTGCGTACACGTTCTGCTTGCGCTTGGCGGTTTGCCTCATATCCCCAATATTCACGCTGCGCCTTATCAAGTTGTTCCCGATTTTGCAGACGATATTCTTCGTTGCTGTTGTAAAATTCACGCCACTTTTGGAGCATGTAGGCTTTATAAGCATCATTTGCCCATTGTGCTTTGGCTTGTTCCGAGAGAATCTTTCGGGTTTCTGGTTGTCGCATTCGCGCACTCATAAATCTTCTAAATTCATCACTTTGACGAATTTTTCTACATTTGTCAATTATCTCTGGCGCATGTATGGTATGTTCAAGATGAGTACGATGCAAAGCCAAATGTTCTTCAACAGATAAACGTTGAATATTGGTTGGATTATTGTTGAGCTTATTGAAATCAACGTGATGACAATGTTCCCCATCAGTCTGCTCATAGACACCTTGCCAACGGTTATACCAATCAGCTAAAACATGTGTAAATAACCAATGTTCAGAGCGGGGATCCCATACCATTTCATAACCATTAATTGTAATACCTGGTTGATTTTTATCAGATAACTTACAATATAGGGGCATCAACGAATCTTCAGAAGTCAATAATTCAGCCTGTTTATAATGCCCATCACGCAGCATAAAAGGATGATCGGGAGTACAAATAATGGTTTCACCATTGTCCAAAGTGAGTTTTATCACTTTAGCATTGGTTTTAGTCATACGGGCATTGATAATACGTTCTAAACCAATTGTTCCATCATGGCGAATGGTATAGCAAAAATGTTCCTTGCCCATTTTCTGCTCTAAAACAATGTCTTTGAGGGTAATAGAACGTCCATCAGCTAACCTTATGAAAGTATTAGCCGAAAAACAACCACCTGCTGAATCGCCCTCCACCAGGAACAATTCCGACAACGCCGGATCTTTTTCTTGGCAATCCGCTAATTTACCAGGTAAGCCGGCGATGTCTAATGCCGTTTTACGTCGTGTCATTTCGCGGGCTTTACGAGCGGCTTCTCTGGCACAGGCGGCTTCTATAATTTTGTTGGCAATATTTTTCGCATCGCTCGGGGTTTCCAGCAAAAATTCATCTAATTTTTCTGCAACGATTCCCTCTACTGCCGCTTTAACTTCACTGGATACCAATTTATGTTTTGATTGTGATGAAAATTTGGGTTCGTACATTTTCACTGACAAGACTGCGGTCAAACCTTCACGGACATCATCACCAGAGGTAGAAATCTTGGCTTTTTTCAAAAAGCCTTCTCGTTCTAAATAATTATTAAAAGTACGAGTTAATGCCCCGCGAAATCCAGCTAGATGGGTGCCACCGTCGCGTTGGGGAATATTATTGGTAAAACAAAAGAGGTTTTCATGGTAGGAATCATTCCATTGCATAGCGACTTCCACCGTAATATTATCTTTTTGGGTATTGATATAGACAATACTATCATGCAAAGCGGTTTTGTTACGATTAAGCAGTTCGACATAGGAGCGAATACCCCCTTCGTCTTCAAAAACCTGCTCCTTGTCCGATCTTTCATCAATCAAGCGAATTCGCACCCCAGCATTTAAATACGACAATTCCCGCAATCGGCTAGCCAAAATATCATAATGAAATTCGGTATTGGTAAAAACGATGCAACTGGGTTTAAAGCGGATTTCTGTCCCGGTCTTCTCAGTGTCACCGATTACGCTTAAAGGTGCGAGAGGGACACTTTCTTTATAAGTTTGTTGATGGCTTTTACCCTCTCGATGGATAGTCATGATTAGTTCTTCTGACAGGGCATTCACGACAGAGACTCCCACGCCATGTAAACCGCCTGATACTTTATAGGAATTATCATCGAATTTACCGCCTGCATGTAAGACGGTCATAATGACTTCAGCAGCGGAGCGTCCTTCTTCTTTATGAATATCAACGGGAATACCTCGCCCATCATCCGTGACGGTGATAGATTCGTTGCTGTGAATTTTTACCATAATTTCAGAACAATAGCCGGCTAACGCTTCATCAATGGCGTTATCAACTACTTCAAAAACCATGTGGTGTAAACCGGTACCATCGTCGGTATCACCAATATACATCCCAGGGCGTTTTCTAACGGCATCAAGCCCTTTTAAAACTTTGATGTTATTGGAATCGTAGGTTGTATCAGTCATATCAGTTATCAGTTATCAGTTATCTTAGAATCTAAAGAAACCAAGTTTTTTGAAAAAACTTGGTTTATAAATACTTTAGCGTAAACTCGCTAACAGCATATTAGCTTGTGGAATACAGCCTCTACCTACCATCCATACCACTTTATGAGATTTGGTGGGTAAGCTATTTGGTAATTTGTATAAAACTAACTTTTTAAAGGAGGAACCATCGCGGTTTTTGAGTTTCACGGTGTAAGTTTCACCATAATGAACGGTTAAACTTCCAGGCCATTTCAGTGTCATTTGATAAGCAGGCCATCTAATTTCCGCTTTTTCACCTGTGCGTTTATGTTTAATCAACAAGGTACTTGCATTTTGACCATTATTTTCAGACCGCCATAAAGTGACACGGGCAGAGGGGGCAATACAATAAAAACGTTTAGGTGGGCTAACATCTACCAACCATAAGTCTTCAGGTGCTTGTTTGGTACCACGGACATGTTCTTTATCCGTCAAGAAGTTCGATAAAGCGACTATATCAACAGGCGTAGCTTTGTTGTCCGGTAAAGGATCAGCGATGACATCAACAGGCTCTGCTTTATTATCCGGTAAAGGCGCTTTGAGTTGACCCTGATAGGGACCGCTCACTGTTAGAACAGCACCACTGGAAAATACCACAGTTATTTCTGCCTCAGCTGGCAAATTAACCGGCTTGGTGCTGTCAAGTAATTGACCTTCTGAAAAATCTGGTGTCGCATTGGAACGAATCACCACCATATTATCAGCCGCTTGTACAATGCTGATAAGACTGATAAACCCTAAAATTATAATAGGTATTCTCAACATAATTTTAATCCTTTGATATTGGGAATTGGGAATTAGGTATTGGAAATTAAGATTTTTATTAAAATATATATTAATTACAATTCTTCATTTTTTCCATGATAAAGTCATTAGGTAGTGTCCATCCGGAAACTTTGAATTTGAATTTTTGAAAAAGTTTCCAGATAGAGACTAAGCTATCGCTATTCCACTTATCAACATAATAAATATTTTTATAGAACATGTTTATTATAATATAATTTGTAGAAATTATGGATATTTAGTCTTTTTATTTTCATTATTGCTTTAATTCAAATACTTTTTAGCTAGTAAAACATGATGCTATTTTTTCAAAAAATAGTTTTGTTCCCTATAACATTTTATTTTAAAATAAAAAAAGTTTTTTCTCCATGCCCTCATTTGCAGAGCTATTGATAACTTATATGAATCGCGGCGCTATGAATAATGCTGAATTAGCTAAAAGGATTCAAGTGCGTCGTGATATTTTATTGGAATGGATAACGGATGATGTGAGTTTGCCACTTGAACGCGATGAAGTGCTACGTTGTGCTATTCAGTTGAACTTAAATTCTGAGGAACGTGATGAATTGCTGTTAGCCGCGAAATTTGAACCTGTCGGTATAAGCCAACCGGTATCACCCAGTTTGCCTATTTCTTTCACATCAATGCATAGTAGTCCATTTGTTATTGGACCACCGATTACTGAACCACACCAGTTTTTTGGACGCGAATATATTCTTAAACGTATTTTTGATGTTTGGAAATATACGCCCTTGCAGCATATTGCAATTGTAGGCTTAAAACGCAGTGGTAAAACTTCTTTGCTACATTATCTACGTCGTATTATTGATACACCGATGGATAAATTACGCCTCAAACAGCGTAATGATTGGTTAGTGCCCGGTTATCAATGGGTATTTATAGATTTTCAAGATCCTCGTATGTGTTATCAAGAAAGTTTATTGCGACATATTTTGATAGAACTGGATATGCCAGTGCCTGAGCCAAGTGATTTAGTCAGCTTTATGGAAATCGTGGATAATTATCTGGAAATTCCAACGCTGATTTTATTAGATGAAATTGGGGCGGGACTCGCCTCCCCCGATTTGGATGAACAATTTTGGTGGGGTATGCGCTCTTTGGGAAGTAATCATGCAGGAGGGCGCATCGGTTTTTTGTTCACTGCCCATCAAGCTCCTGAAGATATATTAGTCAACGATGACAAACCTTCTCCTTTTTTCAATATTTTTGGGCATGTTCTGAATTTAGGTCCTTTAACTGAGGCAGAAGCGTTAGAATTAATTATGAGTTCTCCGCAAGCCTTTGAAAATCAAGACATTAAATGGATATTGGCACAAAGTGGTCGTTGGCCGGCGTTATTACAAATTCTTTGTCATTCGCGCTTGACCGCATTGGAAGAAGGTAGATATGATAATGCCTGGCAAACGGAAGGTTTGCGACGTATGAAACCGTATAGTTATTTATTTGAACAAGCGTTATGATATTGAAGTCATGGCTCGTGTGGGATTGCCCCTACCATTTTTTATAAAGGGCAACCATATGGTGTGCAGCCTACAATATCCCATAAAATGTAGGGACAATACCTTGTGGTTGCCCTGAGTAATTACCAAAAATTAAAACTTATGATACTCACTTACATAGAACAAAACCATGAAAACGATTAACACACAAATGGCTGATCAAGAATTACTTGAACAAGCCAAACAACTTGGTGGACATAAAACAAAGCGGGAAACCATGAACGAAGCTCTCAAAGAATATATTCGATGGCGTAAACAAATTGAAGCTATTCAGCATTTTGGTACGATTGATTTTGATCCCACATTTTTAGCTGAAATGGAGCGAAGGAGCCAAGTCCAATGATTTTTTTAGACACCCCTATTTTGTCAGTCGCTTATCGCCGGAAATACAAGAAAGACGAAGAAAAACCTATCGAAGCAATCATGTTACAGCAAATGATTGCGGAACATAAGCCTATTATAGTTCCCGGTATTGTCGTTCAAGAATTTCTGTCTGGTTTACGCGAACAAGTGCAATTTCAAAAATTGCATGTATTAGTAGAGGGTTTTCCCATTATTTTAGCCACTCAACAACATCATATTGAAGCAGCTAAAATAGCTAATACCTGCCGTCGTCACGGGGTAACCACTTCAGCTACTGATTGTTTAATCGCAGCGATGGCGATTGAACAAAATGCACAATTATTCACGAAGGACCAAGATTTTGTATTTATGGCTGCTTACTGTTCAATACACTTGTTGACTTTGCCAAAACAAAACCCTGAAAACGATTAAGACACAAATGGCTGTTCAAGAATTACTTGAACAAGCCAAACAACTTGGTGGACATAAAACAAAGCGGGAAACCATTGATTTTGATCCCACATTTTTAGCTGAAATGGATCGAAGGAGCTAAGTTCGATATCTAAAATGATTAATAATTATATGAAATTTTTTCACAAGGAGGATTTATTACCAATAAATCCTGTTTTAGCCAGTCTTGTCTTTTTCAGTTGGTTAGTTTTCACACCCTCAGCTTGGCGGCGTTATGTGGCGAGTATTGATCCCCAACTATCGCCCGATTTTTCATTGGCTGATTTGAAATTATATCATTGGCATGATACTGCTTTACGGAAATTACTTTTCTTAGGACATGGATTATGGTCAGTCTGGATCTGTAGCCTGGTTACTTTGTGTCTGTGGTTGCTTGATTCGCCTGGCGAAATCCTGATTTTAGTGAGCGGTTATGCCCTATTATTCAGTTTAGTGGGGGGA
>QNES01000031.1 GCA_003645255.1 Gammaproteobacteria bacterium | reverse complement strand
TGTCTAAAACAACGCAAAATAAATTAATGTCAAGAGCTGGTATTAATTCCACAAAAATAAATATTTTATATAACCCAATTAATCCATCTCTATACCAGAGAAATTATCCTCCGACTAAAAATGACAAAAATATTTTTTCTGTGGGTTTTGCTGGAAGGTTAGTTGAAAGGAAAGGTATCGTAGTTTACTTAGATGTAGCTAGAATAATACTAAATAAATATGATAATGTGTTTTTTTTTGGTAGCGGGTGATGGTCCTAAAAAGTCAAGAGTGAAAGACGTTATTGACCGGATAAATCTGCCTGATAGATTTAATTATTTAGGATATGTTCAAGAAATACATCAGTTTTATTCCAAATTAGATTGTTTGGTTATTCCTTCTTTATGGGAACCGATGGGAATGGTTGTTATCGAAGCCCAAATGGCAGGTGTTCCTGTTATTGCTTCTGATATTGACACTTTTAAAGAGTTGATTACTGATGGATATAATGGTATTCTTTTTGAATCCAAGAATGTACAAGATTTAGTTAATAAGATAGAATTACTACTAAAAGATAGGGATTTACAAAAAAAGATTATTCATAATGCTTACGAAACATCACACCATTTTGATATTTTAAAGTATTTGCCAAAACTTGAACAGTTATATTCAAACCTTAAAGGAAGTTAAAAACCATGAAACACCAAAATAATTTATGGCAATTAAACAAAGAAGCACACGATAAAATTAGTTTAGTTTATGATAGAAAACATACTGAAATTTATAATGACATTGAGCAAAATCGCTTAAACAAAACGATTGAAAAAATTCTGACAGTATTAAAACCGCAAGATAATATTAATGTCTTAGATTTTGGTTCAGGTACAGGTAATCTTACCCTGAAATTTTTATCTTTTAATTGTATAGAATGGAACCAAATTATTAAACTGTTAAAGGAGAATCATTTTTTATTCGTTGTCAATAATGATTTTTTGCTTTTTAATCCAAATGCTAGTGTTGATATGTATAAACAATACAGAGATAAGTGTAGCGATACGAAATATATAATCGCTAGAAAAATTCAATGACGTTTTATAAAAAGGAGATGAAGAGATGGCTTTTTTTGATCACTTTGCAAAAAGTAAAGCAACAGGATTGGGTTCTTTAATAGAACTCAAAACCAAAGAAAGGGAATTCAATTACATTACAAAATATCTCAATAAGGATTCTGAAATCCTAGAAATTGGTGCAGGGCAAGGCATACTTGCTAATATTTTTACTCAAAACGGCTTCAATAATTATGATGTCGTTGAACCTAACGATATTATGCGAAATAACCTTACAAATTGGGGGGGGTATTAGGCAGGCGAAAAATTATTTTATCCCCAATTTACAAGAAGAAAATGCTTCTTATGATTGCATCATGCTGACTCACGTTTTTGAGCATCTGAATGATTGTAATGAAGCCAAAAAATTTATGTCTGAAGTTCATCGCGTTTTAAAACCTAAAGGTTTGGTATTTATTGTATGCCCTGATTATATGGATTGGGCAAAAGATTTTCATGGTTGTGACTTTACTCACAATAATATAACCACTGTTAGACGTGTGATGGAATTATTTGTAGGAGAAAATTTGGAGACTGTCACTCATAAATATACTTACGCCTGTTTTGAGGGTTTATTTGGATATCTAGTGAGTAGGCTTGTCAAGTTAGCAACTTTCTGGACACGAGGTAATTGTCTTGAACCTTGTCATAACATAAGTGCTTATATTGATATAAAAGCTTATAAATTACGGCTCACTTTTTCGAGGAATTTTTCGATTATTGGGCAAAAAGTTTCACAATAGTCTCTATTTCAGGAATAAATGTTTATGAAAAAACCTAATTTTTTTATTGTTGGCGCACCAAAGTGTGGAACGACGGCATTAAATGAATATCTAAAATTACACCCGGAAATTTTTATTGTATCTAGGAAGGAACCACATTATTTTAATACAGATATACCAAAAGCTAGATGTTTTAACAAATTAGAAAGATACTTGGAACTTTATAAACCGTGTAAATCAAAACATATTGCTGTTGGAGAAGCTTCGGTTTGGTATTTGTATTCAAACGATGCATTAGACAATATTTATCAATTTAATCCTAATGCAAAAATTATTATTATGGTACGAAACCCAATTGATATGGCTTATTCCCTGTTTTCACAACTAAGGTATAACCTTGAAGAAGATCAAGAGAGTTTTGAAAATGCCTGGCATCTTCAAAAAATAAGAAAACAAGGAAAAAAGTTACCTATCCTAACTCGTGAAGCAAAATTTGTACAATATGGTCAGGTATGTAAGTTGAGTAAACAAATTGAACGAGCTTATTCTATTTTTCCTAAAGAACAAATTAAAGTTATTATATTTGATGATTTTGTGGCAGACACTAGACACATTTATCAAGAAACGTTATCTTTTTTAGGATTGAATGATGATGGTAAAACAAAATTTCCAGTTATTAATGAATCTAATATCTATAATATTAAGTGGTTGCAGAAATTTATTTATAGACCTCCAAAATTTTTAGCAATGTTTTTTAATCGTTGGAAACCTATACGTGATATAACTAATTTTTTAGTTGAACAAATAAAAAAATGGAATAGTACTAATGTTAAGCGTCCACCTCTATCAGATAATTTTCGCCAAGAACTAGCTGATTACTTTCGGGATGATGTAAAAAAATTATCCCAATTACTAGACAGAGATTTAACACACTGGCTTGAATAAGTGCCTTTTATATCGTATGCAATTGAAACAAAAAATCCTTTTTATTTTAAAACTATGTTTATCAATCTCTATAATTGCATACGTTTTATACAATTACATAGATGTTGATAAGTTTTTTCTGTCTCTTCAGAATATCAATATTTTAATTTTGCCCTTGTTGATTATCCTGCATTATCTCAGAAGATTCATCGTTGCCTATCAAATAAAAATTACCCTAATTCCTTTCCAAATTCATATTCTTACATACAATGTTTTTAAAATTCATCTCATTGCAACATTCTATGGGCTTGTTTTGCCCGGTAGTATTGCTGGGGGAGGCGTAAGTTGGTACCTTCTTTCCAAAGACAATGGCAGACGTGCTGAAGTAGCTAGTGTACTGGTTTATCTTCAAATTCTTAACTTAATGACATTGTTACCATTTGCATTAATAGGGATCTACTTTGAGCCACAATTAAAATTGTATAACATTGAAACTTATGTATTTATATTGTCATTATTACTAATTTGTATGTTACTACCTTTTTTTATACGCCCAATTGCCAAATTGTTTGAATCCTTGTTTAACACTCTAATTTCATTAATACCTAGCAATTCTTTATCAAAACGTCTATCAGAAGCTAATCGTAATGTTTGGAATGCTATCCATATAACTGGTAAAATGCCTTTTTTTCTCCAGACTCAAGTCATCATCATATCTTTTGTTTCCCAAGTTTTAGTCATTATTGCAATGTATCTTGCTTTAATAACAGTGAATATTGAAGTACCGATTCTAACAGCCACTTGGTTAGTAGCATTATTGACTATTATTACAATGCTCCCAATTACAATTGCTGGAATAGGAGTACGAGACATAAGTTTAATATTCATTTTGAATAAATTTTATGCTATACCGCCAGAGTCAGCCGTAATACTTTCTACATTACTTTTGTCCATTGGTATGATTTTCTTTGGTGTAATTTTAGGTGGATACTATGCAGTAACTTTTGGGAAGAAATGACAAGTCATAATTAAATATCAATTCCTGCCCTTTGCAGGACATTTATCTTGAACCTAAATTAAAAGCGTACAATATTCAATCTTATGTACTCGTATTTGGGTTGTTACTACTGATAATGCTCCTACCTTTTTTTTGGCACAGATTGACTCTTCTCACAGAATCAATTCTGAACTACCTCATTTCACTCATTCCAATCAAAAAATTATCAAAACGTTTGTTAGAAGCTAACGACAACGTATGGAACTCCGTCAAAATTAGTCAAGCAATGCCTCTTAACTTTACTCTTAAAGTAATTACCTTATCTCTTCTATCACAAATACTCGCCATCATTTTTATGTACTATGCATTAGAAATGGTTAATATTCACCTTCCTTTTTCTGTGGCAGCTTGGTTAGTAGCATTAGTTACCATCATTGCAATGTTGCCCTTAACAATAGGTGGTATAGGAGTACGAGATATTAGCTTCGTATTTATTTTAAACGAACTTTACGGTGTTCCAGCCGAAGCATCTTTACTCGTTTCAACCGTTCTTTTGTTGATAGGTTCAATCATCTTCGGTGCGATTTTGGGCGGGTATTATGCGGTGACTTTTGGGAAAAAAAACTCGTAAGCCGTATATCTGAATTGATAAATTGTCATTTGTAGGGTGTATAAGCAATAGCGTCATGCACCATGATGGCAATGACAGACACCAAATTTTATTAAATGGATTAGGTTTTGGTGTATGACGCGCAGCGATACACCCTACGCTTGCTTAATCTTTTTGAAAAAAGTATCAAACATGCTAAACTCAATATAGATGATAGCCTTCGATATTAAGCATTTCTGAGATTTTTAACGAAAGCAATGCTTGCAATTTGCATAATCTAACTCCAGCTATTTGTTAAAAAAGTTTTGTAAGATAATATATGAACTCTCGTTTTCCGTGGCAAGATTTTCCACCCGTGCATATTATGACACCACTTGGTACGGCTTCAAAGCACCCAAGTTACTCGGCTGCAAAACAGGATGCTAATTCAGATGCGGCTTTTGAGTTGGTGAATGATATTTTGCCGGATGAAAAAGTCTATGAACTACAACTAGATGACAAAAAGCCGGTTATAGTGCCTGTTCATGCTAAAGAAGCAAAAGGAACCAATAAAATTCCAGTTGCTTTTGCGGCTATTCTCGCAGTTCAGTTGGAACTTTCTTATAATACTGAGATTGTTCAGATTAATAAGCCCTGTCGAACAGGTAAAGGTGCGTATTACCGTTTAGCAAATTATCCGATATTTGAAGGATATGTTGCTCTTGAACAAGATTACTTGATAGTTGACGATACCTTGACAATGGGGGGTACATTTGCTTCGCTTCGTGGTTATATTGAGGGCAAGGGCGGGCAAGTTATCATGGCGACGGCTTTAACAGGACATCCAGGTGCTGCCAGTATAAATATCACATCTAAAATGTTACGAAAACTTCAGGAGAAACACGGAAATGAACTTGACATCTGGTGGAAAGAACAATTTGGCTTTGGAATCGAATCGCTCACTCAAGGAGAAGCGGGACATCTTGCCAAAGCCCCCACTCTTGACGCAATCCGAGATAGAATTGCTGAGGCAAGATTTAAAAAATAGCATGGAATATCTCGTTAATAAGGCAAGAACGGTTTACGTTAAAAATTAATCTATTTTAAGCAAATGATAGCCTCACTCATCACCACCCTACGTGCCAACGATATTGAACCAACCGCCGAAGAATTGGCTGACGCGCTATGGTTTGCTATGCAAATCAAGTCCTTCGTTGCATCTGTATCTGCAATAATTGTGGTCAGAGTAAAATTAATAATTTGGGGCAGACACCACCGCGACTGCCCTATGGTTATAAAGACATCAAACTGAAGTTCTGCCAAAGTGACTAAAGGACCATTTTTAAGTTTTTTAGGCAAACATTCATCAAGCAACACTTTCATCAGTACCTACCAATAAGTACTTTGGCTCAGAGTCACATTAATTTATGTCGTGAACCATGTGATTCTATCACAATAAAGCTACCTGCCAGGTTTTAAAAACCTGGCAGGTTTAGTATTCGATGGTATTATTGAATCCTAATTCCCTAGATTTTACTGATTCAAAGTACGCCCTCCATCCACGCTAATAATTTGCCCTGTCATATATCCCGCATCACGTACTAAAAATAAGAGCGTTTTGGCAATATCCTGGGGTTCACCATGACGTTTTAGGGCAACTGCGGAAATAATGCGTTGTTGGCTAACTTCATCATGAGTATTGGCCGGCCATAAAATCGCCCCAGGAGCAATGGCATTCACACGAATTTTTTTTTGGCCTAATTCCAAAGCGAGTGCTTTAGTCAGCATGACCAGTCCGGCTTTTGAGGTACTATAAACCGGGTGTTTTTTCAAGGGGCGTTCTGCGTGAATATCGACTATATTAATAATGCAACCTTGTGTTTTAGCTAAATGTGGTACAGCAGCCTGTGATAAAAAAAAGGGAACTTTGAGATTAGTGTCCAATAAATCTTCCCATTCTTTTTCAGAAACGATGCCAATTGGTGTTGGATAAAAGCTGGAAGCGTTATTGACTAAAACATCTAATTGTCCATAATGTTCTATGGTTTGCCATACCATACTGTTCAATTTAGCTAGATTACCCAAATCCGCTTGTAACAATAGCACAGATTCAGGTCGTTGGTTATTCAGTTCAGCTTGTAAAGCATGAGCAGCGGTGTCAGAATGGCGATAGTGTAGGGCTAATTTCATGCCCTCTTTATGTAATTGACGCGCTATAGCGGCACCAATGCGCTTGACTCCACCGGTAATTAATGCTACCTTATCTTTGATGACCGCCTCTAGCTGATGAGTTTCTTCTACTTTTAAAGGATTATTGGAAATTGTATGCATAATTTATCATTACCCAACCCCGCCTTAAATCAAGCTTTAACCACTATCATTAAACAAGCCATTAATGAAGCAGGGGGAGCGATTCCTTTTATTGACTTTATGAATAAAGCACTCTATACCCCAGGTTTAGGGTATTACAGTGCCGGTCTTTGCAAATTAGGTGCAAAAGGTGATTTTATCACGGCTCCAGAAATATCGCCGCTATTTTCGCAATGCCTTGCTAGGCAATGTCAACCTGTATTAGCTCACTTTAATGATAATGTTATTTTAGAATTTGGTGCCGGTTCTGGAAGCATGGCTGCCGAATTATTAAAGGCATTGGAACAGCTAAATGCTTTACCCAGTCAATATTTTATTTTAGAAGTCAGTGCCGATTTAAAACAGTTGCAGCAAACCACTTTACAAGCACAAGTCCCTAACTTATTAGATCGCGTACAATGGTTAGAAAGCTTACCTAATCAACCACTACAGGGTATCATTTTGGCAAATGAAGTGCTAGATGCTATGCCGGTACACTGTTTTCGTTTAGAAAAAGAAGGTGTATCAGAATTTTATGTCGGGTTAGCAACGCCCAATAATAGCCCTTCTGATGAAACACCTTATACCTGGCAAGTGTTACCAACTCAAAATGAATCATTACGGGGGATTGTAGAAACCCTGCGCCCCAGCATTCCTGTTGGTTATGTTTCAGAAATGAATTTAGCTTTACCCGCTTGGATACAATCAGTGTCAGATAGCTTAAGTGCCGGTATGATATTATTAATAGATTATGGTTTTCCAAGGCACGAATATTATCATCCGCAACGTAATCAAGGCACACTAATGTGCCATTATCAACACCATGCTCATGATAACCCATTGATTTTAGTCGGATTACAGGATATGACAGCCCATGTTGATTTTACAGCTGTCGCAGAAGCGGCATTAAGTGCAGGGCTATCGGTTTCCGGTTATACCAATCAGGCTAATTTTTTACTCGCATGTGGTTTACCCGAATTATTATCCGCCCTTAATCCTGATGAGACTAAAACTTATTTGCAACAAACCCAGCAAGCCAAAACGCTCATTCTACCCAGTGAAATGGGCGAATTATTTAAAGTTATGGCGTTGACTAAGCATTTAGATATGCCTTTATTAGGTTTTGTTCAAGATGATCGAGTGAGACTTTAGCCTGAAAAAATCATCCACTATAAACCATTAATTTCAGTTGATAATCTACCTGTGATTCTCGACAGAGGGAAATGGCGGCTTGGTGATGTTCAGTGAGCTTCAATAACCAAAATTGCCACTTATCAGGATCATCCTGTAATCGTGAGTCAAAAGTAATGCGTAATGCTTGATTGGTAGACATAAGGAAACTAAACTGTTCTAACGGTAATGATAGCCCCATACCACGCGCCTTGATATAAGATTCTTTGAGCGTCCAATAATCAAAAAAACGATTTCGCCTTTGCTTTTCAGGAAGAGCATATAAATCTCTCACCTCTTGTTGAGAGAAAAAACGATCAGCAATTTCTATCATTGCCCCGGTTCTTTCTTTATTTTCAACATCAACGCCTATATCCTGTTTCAAAACAACCCCACAAATAATTAAGCCATCAGTATGAGATAAATTAAAACGGAGGGGAGGCACACCTGCTTGTGGAATAATCTCAGGTCGTCCATAAGCATTTTTAGAAAAACGCCATTGATGAGGCTCAATATTAGCATAGCGCGATAAAGTGGTACGAACCAAAGCACGCGTAATGAGATATTGGTGCCGATGTTTAGAAAAATGGAATCGTTGTTGTTGCACCTGTTCTTCCAGTGTCATCATCTCTTGATAAGTTGAAAGTCGTTCAGGTGATTGTATTTCATCAGGAAAGGCAAGCCATAAGTGAATGTCATGCAAATTTAGTTTCAAAGGTTGTTTGGGGCGTGTTTGCATGGTTTTTTCTCAATTAAAGCATTTTCAGAATTATATTGTCTGAATCAGAATTAACAGAAAATTCTGATTCAAACAAGAATAAAAAATTAATTCACAAAAAAACCAGTTAATCCTACAAAAATAAAGTCAAAATACCACTATAACCATATAAACGTTGATAAAAAATCTCACCATTGGCAAAAAAACCCACCATTGGAAAATCACCTAAAACTTCTTGAATCATTTTCACTTCCTCAGAATTTTTGCCAAAGAGATTTTTGCCGCGTCCCAGACAAGAGTGGTATAGCCCCCCTTTAGGTGTGCGTCCTTTCAAACTGGCTTTAATGTCATTGAGCATTTTGAGTAAATCTTCACGAGCACTTTTAGGATCACGGCGCGTGAACATAATGGAAGTACCGGTACCAACTGTTTCACCAATGGCTAACAACTTATGATCGGGATCGATGCCAATCAGATTTCTAACAAGATAATCCCCAGTATCAGAGCCGGTAATAGGTAAACCGACAAAAATATAGCCCGCAACTTTTTCGAGATTCTTTGCTAAATCTTTTCCAATGTCTTCCTTAAATACATCAAGTGCCGGACGTTCATCAATACGAATAATAATATTATTACTGGATTCCGTGATGTAATGACGTGGACCAACTGGTGAACAGCCCTGAGCTAAACGCGTAGAAACCGGTACGCTACTATCAAACAAGACACCTGATAATCCGTCCTCAACCACATCATCGGCAATTTGTAAAAATTGATGACGCGAACTGCTGAGTCCACCTACTAAAAATCCTTCACTCAAACGTGTACTGACTTCCAAAATGAAATCCGCCATTTGCTTATGACGTGGATCACCGTGAACAATAGCAAATAGGGCTTGTGTATTATCACTCTGATGGGTACGAGAAAATGTGTCAAAATTTTCATCCGTGGTTGAAAAAACTGAAAAAGACTCTTCTGGAAAATGCCCTAACATGACAGCGATAGCAGGGACATTAAAATACTCCTGGGCATGACTACAAATCCCAATGCCTACCGAGCCTACCCAATGTGACACCTGGGTTTTTTGTTTAAAATAGTCCAAAATATCAGGAAGATTATCGGCTAACAAGTCCGTCGTGTATAAGAATCCCAAGTTAGCCGGAGACGACATTAAATCACCCATTTGTATTAAACAGGTTTCTGCGGCTTGTTCCCAGTCAGAGGCACTGGCATGACCGAATTTAAAACTTTCCATAATCAATTATTTTTGCTCCGCGCCTTCCTTTTGTACTGGCATTAAGTCCATCTTACTAACACCCAAAGTGAGGGCAGTGGCACTGGCGATATAAATTGAAGAATAAGTACCGACAATAACACCTAAAAGTAAAGCTGTCGAAAAGCCGTGTATCAATTTTCCGCCCACAATAAACAAGACAATTAGCACCAATGCTGTTGTCACTGAAGTCATCACAGTTCTGCCTAGCATTTGATTAATAGAGGTGTTCATCACATTGACCGAGGCTTGTTTTCGCAACTTGACAAAATTTTCCCGAATACGGTCAAATACAACGATGGTGTCATTCAGTGAATAACCAATGACGGCTAAAACTGCCGCTAATACGGTTAAATCAAATTCCAACCTAAACAAGGAAAAAAATCCAACCACAAGCAGCGTATCATGTATTAACGCGGCGATAGAACCTAATGCAAAACGATATTCAAAACGGAACCCGACATAAATCAATATACCAAACAAGGTATAAAGAACGGCTAATCCGCCTTTTTCAATTAATTCGCCGCCAATTTGTGGTCCAACATATTCAACACGACGCATGTCAACTTGCTCGCCTGTTTGTTGTAAGATGCGCAAAATTTGACTACTTAATGGCTCTTCTTTCGATTCTTCATGTATTCCTAAACGAATTAATACATCTGTGGTGGTACCAAAATGTTGTACCACTGCATCGTCAAAGCCATTTTCATGCAAAGTTTCCCGAATCTTTTCAAGATCGGCAGATTGCTCATAGCCCACTTCTACCAGGGTACCACCAGTGAAATCAATTCCCAAAACGAGTCCCTGAGTCGCTAAGGACACAATACAAATTAACATTAATATCGCAGAGGCTGCCATAGCAATGTGGCGTTTGCCCATAAAATCATATTTGTAATCAAATCGAGTTAAAAACATTTTCAATTATTCTCAATAAAATGGATTAATCTTTAAAGAAGATACAGGTTTTTAAAATAAAAGAAATACCATTTTTCCAAAAAATGGTATTTCTAAAGACATTAAACCGGTAATTTAACCAATGTTTTACTACCATAGATATAGTTAATGACAGCACGAGTCAACATAATGGCAGTAAACATGGAAGTGATAATACCTAAAGACAATGTAATGGCAAAACCCTTAATCGGTCCAGTCCCAAAGCTAAATAACATGAGTGCTGCAATTAAGGTTGTGAGATTGGCATCGAATATCGTGATAAAAGCCTTTTCATAGCCAATATGAATACTAGACTGAGGGCTATTGCCATTGGCAATTTCTTCACGTATTTTTTCAAAAATCAAAACGTTAGCATCAACTGCCATACCTAAAGTCAATACAATACCTGCCATACCTGGCAAAGTGAGCGTGGCTTGTAATAAAGATAATAAAGCTACCAAAATGACCACATTCATCAACAAAGCAAAATTGGCTACCAAACCAAAAGTTTTATAGCGCAACCACATAAATAACATCACCGCGGCAAAAGCAAGCATGATGGACAATAAGCCGAGATAAATATTCTCTTCACCCAAACTGGGTCCTATTGTGCGTTCTTCAATGATTTCCATCGGTGCTTTGAGGGCACCCGCTCGCAATAGTAAAGCCAGATTATTCGCTTCACTCGAAGATAACCCTGTAATCTGGAAATTTTTGCTAAATTCTTCCTGGATAGTGGCTACATTGATGACTTCTTCAGTCTTACTACGGGTTGTGACTTTTTCGCCATCTACCAGCTTCGTTTCTATATGATATTCTATGAATACCACAGCCATCGGTTTACCCACATTTTTTCGCGTCGTCTGAAGCATTTTTTTTCCACCCCGACTATCCAACCGTACTACAGCTGCGGGTCGCCCGGAACGTTGATCAATGGTTGCCGCCGCATCCGTGATTTGATCGCCTGTCGCAATCACGCGGCGCTTCAATAATACGGGATTACCATCGCGTTCATGATATAAACGGGCATTGAGTGGCACCTTCCCATTTTTTTCAACTTCAAACCATTTTTCACGGGTATCTTCAGTCATACGAAATTCTAAAGTCGCTGTTGCGCCTAAAATTTCTTTAGCCCGTGCCGTATCCTGGACACCTGGCAACTGCACGACAATCCGCTCATCGCCCTGCCGCTGAATCACTGGCTCCGAGACACCTAATTCATTGACGCGATTACGTAGCGTCGTGATATTTTGTTCTAAAGCTTGTTGGCGACTTTCTATCAGTGCTTTTTCAGTAAATGTCATAAACAAGCGATATTCATTTATACCATCCTTTTCCGTTATGTCAAAATTATCATACTGTTTGTTCACCAATTTTATCGCTTCATTGCGTGTTTCTAAGGCACTGAAAGTCACTTGAATACCACTACCTTCTTTCGTCACGCGATGAATGCCCTTATAACGCAGTTTGTTTTCACGAAATAGGGTACGCAATTCGTTGATATGGGTTTCTTCATCCTGACGAATAGCCGTTTCCATATCCACCTGCATTAAAAAATGCACCCCTCCGCGTAAATCTAAACCTAAATACATTGGCATTGCACCCAATGCCCGGAGCCAATCCGGGGTTGCGGGTGCCAAATTTTGCGCGACAACGTATTCAGACAAGGCATCTTTTAAGATGGTATAAGCCTTGAGTTGAGTGTTATTATCCTTAAAACGCACCAATAATTGTTTTGGAGTGCGTTCAATACGAATAAAAGGGATATTAACTTCTTTCAGTTTAACTTCTACAATGTCTTGCACTGTGTCATCAATTTTCACATCCCGTGCATAAGCGGGAGAAATTTGCACAGCGGGATCTTCACCAAATAAATTGGGTAGCGCATACAAAGCACAAATGGAGATCACAACACCAATCAACAGATATTTCCAAAGTGGGTATTGATTCATAAAAATGTTTAAGTTTTCGTTAAAAAAAAACGTTAATTAAAACGTTGTTAGCATTTTACCGTTTTACAAGGTATTTTTCAGGGTCCCCTTAGGCATGATAGTTGCGACGGATTGACGTTGTAACTTGATTTGCGTATTGGAAGCGATTTCAAGTACGATGAAATTATCACCCACGTTAGTAATCTTACCTAACATTCCACCATTGGTGACGACTTCATCCCCTTTAGCCAGCGAATCAACCATCTGCTTATGCTCCTTGGCTCGTTTTGTTTGTGGACGTATCAACAAAAAATAAAATACCACAAATAAAACAACCAGCATGATAAGATTAAGTAAACCTGCATCTCCGGCAGGAGGTGCGGCTTGCGCCCAAGCATTCTGAATAAAAAACTCCATAACTATATCCTTTTAAAATTAGCCAATTAAAATAATATAGTATGCCATAAAATGGTTCATTTTATCTATTTTTTATCTATTTTTATATAAAAAATTTCGGCACCTTTACATTTATGACGATATTTAATGGATATGAAAATTTGAATCTTCTGAAATTAAAAAAAACCATAACAGACTATTTTTAATTCATAATTCACAATTCACAATTTATGATAGAAATGTTGGAAGATAAACTTTTTCCAACATTTCTTGATATTCCAGGCTAACATTGCTGTCAATAGTTATACCACCACCGCTTTTATAAATCAATTGATTCGGATTTTGTTCAATAAACCGAATCATCACAGCACTATCTAATTGCTCACCATCAAAATATCCAAAAACACCGGTAAAAAATCCCCGCCTATAACTTTCTACTTCTTTTATAATTTCAAGCGTTTTTATTTTCGGCGCACCTGAAATCGAACCGGCGGGCAATAACGATAGTAAAATATCACCCATTCGTTCATGCCAGGTATTTTCTAAAACACCTGCAATTTCTGAACTCACTTGTAAAAGTGCTTTTGGACCGGCTTTAATTTTATCTATGTATCTGAATTTATTGACTTTTACTTTTTTTGCTACCTTGGATAAATCATTTCTAAGCAAATCCACTACCATTGTATGTTCCGCTTTTTCTTTTTCATCAGCTAATATTTTTTCACGAGCGTTTGGAATCAATGCATTAATGGTGCCCTTCATTGGATAGGTTTTAATCAAATTATTTTTTATACTAATAAACCTTTCCGGTGAAAAAGTCACAAATTGATTCTGAAAATAAAGTTTAAAGGGGGCTTGACTTGCAAAAAATATATTTAATAATGATGTATTAATTTCGATTTCAGTCGGAAAAGTTAAATTAAGTAGATAAGTATTGCCTTCAACCATTTCTTTGAGCACACGATTAAAAGCTACCGTGTATTGAGAAAGACTGATCGCTTTTTTTTTTAATAAAAACCGTTCACTTTTAAAATCATCACAATTGTTCACATTAGAAAAGCCATCAATGGAAAAAAATATCTGATTATCTAATTTATCCAGGGGCGCAATATAAAAATGCTTGATTTCAAAATCAATCACAAATAAAAAAGGAATTCTTGCTTTGCCTAATTGGTTTAATTTATTTTTCATGTTATTTGTATAAAGTACAATAATCTTTCAAGAAAAAATAGCCTGTGCAAAAATACTATTTTGATTTTTGAAAATTTTTGGCTGGAATGCCACCAAATCGTCTCGCTGAAAGAACCGCTAAATGCTCTGGGGTGACGAGGGATTCGCCCAATTCTGCCACATAAGCTTCAGCACGTTTTTTAACCATTTTACGTAAGAATGCGGGAATTCGCGCTATTCGCAGCGAAGCAGTCTGACTCCATTTAACGTTCATCGTGGAGGATGACTGCGCTTGAATAATTGAGCCGCCTTGAGGGTGATAAGCACACAATGGATCGGCATCCATTAAATCCTTCCCCGCCGCCAATGGGCGGGCGCGGCAACCGCCACACAATTTTTGATATTCACAGACACCACAATCCCCTTTAAGTATCGGTGCTCGTAATGTCTGAAAAACGGGAGCTTGATCCCAAATCTCCCAAAAGGAATGTTCGCGAATATTGCCCACTTCATTAGGAATATAGGGGCAAGCTGTCACACCACCCTCTGGCGTGATACGACAATAATGGGTGCCTGCGATACAGCCATCTCCTTCATTGCCGCTGATGCGATTAAGAGGGGAATCGGGATGACGCTGATAAGCAATCCGTTTGTAATGGGGCGCACAGCGAGGGCGAATAATCATTTCCTGATTGTTTGCCTGTGCTTCAATCAAATCAGTCAGCACCTGTTCATATTGTGCAGCACTTATATCAGAATTCAATTGAGCGCGCCCGGTGCAAACCAAAAAGAATACATTTAAAACTCGTGCCCCTAACAAACGAGCAAAATCAATCATCGCTGGCAGTTCTTTCGCATTATTTTCGGTCACTGAAAAATGGATTTGGAAAGATAAACCATAACGGCGGCAATTTTCAATACCTGTCATGGTTTGAGCCCATGTTCCAGCCCCCCCTCGAAAAGCGTCATGATAAGTGGGGTCGAGTGAATCTAAACTAATGCCTACCCCTAATACCCCTGATTTTATCAATGATTGTACCCGATGTTCTGTGAGCAAGACTCCGTTAGTGCCCACTACCATAGATAAGCCAAGTTGAGAACCATGAGCGATCAAGGTTTCTAAATCACGGCGCACGAGCGGCTCCCCACCTGTTAAAACAACCATCGTTTCAATGCTGCGCTGCGCAATATTATCCAATAAATGACACACTTCATTGGTGGTGAGTTCATTAGGGCTGCCATGTTGTAGAGTATTTGCATCTAAGTAGCAATGATGACAGGCAAGGTTACAACGGCGAGTCAGGTTAATAGCTAATAATAAAAGATTATTCATTTTTTTGTTTGTATTTGGGTAGTGATATATACTTTGAACCTTAAATTAATAGTTAAAGAAAAATATCATGATACAAAGATTTCCTTTATAATAAACTAAAGTATATTCAGACTTCTTTTAAAACAGCTGATTTATCAAATTTCGTTAAATATTTTGCCAATTTACCTGATTTAGACAATTAAAGATTATTGAAATCAATCAATTTGATACAGAATATTTTTTTTGAATTATTCCAATTCTCAAACAGAAAAAAGATAGCACGATGGCAATAAAATTGAAAAATGCTCATAAATCGCGTCCAAATTCTTCAGCTCGCAATCTCGACTACCAATTTTATTTCCTATTTCGGAGGCATTGGTGGAAAGATGAACAGCATCTTTATGAGCCGTTTGAAAAATTTGGTGCGCTTCAAAATATGGGTATCCAAATAGATAGCGATAAACGCTTATTTCGGCGCAATGCACCAGCACAAAGCCCTTTGGCAAATTGGCAAACGCATTTGAAAGCCGCCTGGGATGATATTTGCGAAACCTATCGTCAAGCCATTAGCCCAGACAATCCAGAACGAGGGCTGGATGAAGCTTTGCTATATTGCCAAGATAATTTATTGGGCGTGGCTTTAATTATCATGGATGAAGATTTAAAGCGGCATGAAATTACCCTGGATTTATACGGTTCACCACATCATAAGTTAGGCGAATCTCGTTTTAGTTATGATGCTGAAGCTGTATTATTTAGTATCCAGGATAAGGCGGGTGAGATGCCAGCACCTGCTACATTTCACGCCTTCACGCCAAGCCTAGATAAGCCTGCTCTAAAAACCTATAATTGGACCTTGTGCTTTGATAAACCTGTGCCCTATCTCATGCAAATGGAATCAACCGGCTTTTTAAATAATCCTGCTTTTGTCGTGTATGGATTAGCGCATGGCGATGCACTGACAGCCATTGAGCAGCAGAAAATTTGGCCAAACGCATTACAAAAAGTGTTATGTGGCACAGTGGGTCAAGATCAACCGATGAAAACGACGGCTATTTTGAATAGCATCATCGCACGCCTACTCATCAGTGAAGCGGTGTTTGAAACGTTAGATTGTGAGGCACGTCAATTACGCTTTGAATTGCAACGAAAAACGGCGCATTATTTTGCAACGCCTGATAAAAGTATCGAAGATACCCCCAATTCCGTGCTTGAAGATCAATTACGGGAAATGGAGGGCTTAGTGGCACAAACTGATTTTGCTTTGGGTCGTTTTAGCCAAGCGATTAAGACACTGCAAATTAATCATGAAAATTTTCAGTGGCGTTTAAATCATCAGCACCATGAGGAAACAGCATGGCAACTTGATTGGCAGAGTGATAGTCAATATCCGCCGCTGTTAGAACCTTTGTATATAGGGCTAGAAAGCTTAAAGAATCATGTTGCCTATATTAACGGGAAATTGACGCATTTGAAAGGTGCATGTTCCAGTTGGCGTTCTTATGTCACCGAAAATCGACAAAATTTGACAGAACACCTTGGGCATGTCGGGAATATCATTATTTTGTTACTCACCTTGGGCGAACTGTTTAGATATAATTGGGACCATGAGAGCTTTGGATTTAGCTTTTTAGATTATTTTGCGACGGTATTAAATCATCCAGTGACTTATCTGGCGATTATTATCTTTTTTCTGTTATTTGTCTTACGCCATTATAGCAAAATGTGGTTAAAGTGGCTGAAGTATAAATTTCGCTATGGGCAAGCAAAGTAGTAAAGTAGGTCGGGTTAGATTTTTTTGCGCAGCAAAAAAACGTAACCCGACAAAGGACTTAACAGATTATACCGAACAGCAACTTGAAGACATTGAACCAAAATGGGAATCTGTCATCGTAACCTTTATCTAACCCCATTGTTCATCATTTGTTGCAAATTGCCTTGGCTTAATACTTGTTGTTGTGATGGCGAGCCTCTATTCCAGAGCAAATTAAGATCAACATTTTGTCGCATTGGTGCAGCTATAACGAATACTGGTTTACGTTTTAAACCCATCATACCAGCAACGAGGTTGGAAGGAAACATCTCGATTCCATTGTTATAATCAGTTACTGTCGCGTTATAAAAACGGCGAGATGCGGAAATTTGTTCTTCAACTTCATTCAGGCTTGCTTGCAAATGTAGAAAATTTTGATTAGCCTTCAAGTCAGGGTAAGATTCAACCGCAATCATGATTTGCCCTAAAGCACCAGTTAGCTGATTATCCAATGTCACCCTTTCTTCATCAGATAAATCGCCATGAATAGCCTGAGTACGTATATATGTCAGTCTTTCTAGCAATTCCCGTTCATGAACCGCATATTGTTTTACAGTCGAAACCAAGTTAGGTATTAAGTCATAACGTTTTTTGAGCATGACATCCATACCACTAAAAGCGTAGTTGACTTGATTTTTTTTATCAATCAGACTGTTGTAAAGAACCATTACTACAATTCCAGCTATAATAAATATTCCTAACAACATTACAAACATAACTAGCAGAATACTACCAAGCATATTTTCCCCTTTGTGAGAATTAAAATAAGTAGTTACTAAAATAACACTTATGTTCGCCCCTACAAGAACAAATTTTGTAGGGTTTACCTTGGGTGTTAAATTTGGAGCGATTTTGTCATTTATTTTTCACCCGGTTTTTAAGCTAAGGTTAGAAATCCGATTTTTGGCAAAAATCGGATTTCTTTAGCACATCAAGGAATAAAAATAGGGTGAAAAATAATGGGTAAAACCACGCTATATTTAACACACCAGGGTTTACATAAGTGTCAACCCTTATTAATTGATCATTTTTTTCAAATTGTCTTGACTGAATACTGGTAATGAAGCTCCTTTACTCCAAATTCGCCGGTTAAGATTGAATTCTTCTACGATGTCTTTGACAAATGACAGATAGATAAATTCTTTACGATAAAGCTTAAAATTTAACAATGTACTTGAAATTTTTGGTTCAAAAAATGGAAGTATTACTTTCCCCATAACTGCAGAGCCACCCAAACTTGGTATTCCAACATATAATATACCATTCACAAAAGATAGATAAATTGTTCGATGTTGAAGACTAAAGCTTAATATACGCTGCATTAAACTGAGCGATAAAACATAACGAGCGGTTATTTGATCATCACTATATACCGCAAACATTTTTTCAAATTCAGGGCTTTCTAATTTTACCAATTGTCCATAATTATTATTATATTGATATTGCGGTACGACTACAGTTCTACCCTCAAAAGCTTTATTAAAATCAAAAACAAAAAATAACCCTGAATAAGATGTTACAGTTTCCGTACCTTCCTCAGTTTCTACGGTATATGTAGCTCTGATTTCAGAAAATCGTGCTGCCGTGTTGCCCAGCATACCTTCAACATAATCTTCGCCATCAACCCGTTCAGCGTAAAATAATCCGCTTGCTATAAAATCATTAAATAATATATTTTTTTGAGGATAATAGGTTAAGCTTTCATCGACAGTGGCAACAATAGCGTTAATAATTTCGGCTTTAAATTTTTTCCTATATGGTTTGACTATATTGAAGGAAATGATGTTATATATAACAATCGAAACGGTTGGTGGTATTACAATCAAAAAAATGATAGCTAGAATTCGCTCATCACCATGAAGCGAATTAATAACATTCGTGAACAATACCGCCCATATTACTATAGTGAGCAAAAAGAAAACTCTTTTCCAAAAAGTTAGCTTATCGTGGATTATTTTACGTTGCTTTTCAAGTACTTCTAACTTTGGTTTCAAGTTATTCTCATACAGAGCTTCGATTCTACTTTGTTTCTTTGGGGCGAGGTATTTCTTAGGTTTACAGGGTATTAGTCCTTTTTTGCGACAATGACGCGAGCAGAGATATAAAACAATAACAATAGGTGTGAATACCATCAAACCCCAAGCAAATTCTATTCTAAAACCGGTGGTAGGAAACTCCATAGAATTAAAAGCAATATAAGCAATAATGGCAGCCAGAATTGTTAATGGTAAACTAACATATGTCATCCACCAATAACATTTTCTTTTGACTTCATGAAATTTTTTATTATAAGCAATGATTTCTTGCTCTGTTTGAGTTTTCATATTTAGTAATTATTAATTTAAACGACTGCGTCGCCGGTTTGGTTTATGTTATCGCTTTTGTTAATTAGTAATTATTTAATTGTAATTCTTAATTAGGGAGTGGTGAGCCTTTGCTCCGCATCGACGTAAGAATATTATGGAGTCCAAACCTTCAGATATTGTTTCATTATGCTAACCTTTAATATTAAACGACTGCGTCGTGGGTTGGGTTCATAATTATTTATGTATGATAAAGTTATTGATATATTATATCATAGTTAAATTATAATTTGGTACAACTATAATTGAGTATAACAGCAATTGAGTACAATCGTAATTGAGTACAATCGTAATTGAGTACAACGGATTTAGGAATTCAACGGATTATTTTTTTCAAGAAGGGCAAACACACAGGTTTGCCCCTACAAAAGAAGGGCAAACACACAGGTTTGCCCCTACAAATTTCGCTATAAATAAAATCCGTTGAATTCCTAAATCCGTTGTACTAAACATTATCAATAATATTATGAACACCAAAACACTACTCGCTTTTTTATTAGCCCTACCAAATGCAGATGTTCACCCCGCGAATGATTCTGCCTTAAAACGACTGCGTAATAAATTGCTTCAAGTCAACCAACAACCTGAAATTTCCAGCAAGATTGGGAAAATATAATGATGAACCGGCAAAGGTGTCTAAGACGTTATTGCAACAATTGAGTGATTGGTTAAAACAGAAAGTGAAATAGCTGGATTATGACAAAATTTATTTACCCTACCCTGGATTTATTTCTTTATGATTTACGGGAAGGCTTGGGGCAAACTGAGGCAGAGGTTGAAAAGAACCGAAAGCAGTTCAAGCAAAAACTTCCCCAAATCAATGATAAAGAATTTGATCGGCGCGATGCCGAATTTTTTGAGCCTGAGTATGCGGAATTGTTAGGCGCACAAAGATATAGTCAGTTTGAATCTGAGAGTTATAAGGGCTATCATTACCCTGTGCGACTGAGTGATACTTATGGACTGTTGCTAGATTGCTCATTGAAAGCAGATCAGCAAGATGATGATTTACAATGGATTTCTGATTTACGCGCCTATATTAGTGATCAATTGAATGGGCAAACTGGCACCGTTGGACAAACTTGGATGTTTTCCGCACAATTGCCTGATGTTTTATTAGTGCAAGAGTATGAATTGTTTGCGGAACGTTGCTATGAAGCGTTAATACCTGGTGCCAATTTTAGCAGCAATCAAACGGGGCAAAGTGAGTTTTTAGGTGGGCATTGGTTTGAATGTTGGCAACCTAATACTGTCAAATCAGATGGAATGAATGTGGAAAATCACCATGTGATGATTGCCCTTTATCCCAATGAACAAACGATGCAAGCGGCGGCTTCATTTTATCCAGATTTTATGCGCCTATTGATGTCTCGCCATAAGATGATGTGGGCTTATGCTCAAAGTCGGGAATTAAAAAAACGTTTAAAAGCAGGAATTGTAAAAATTGAAGAAACTCGGAAAGAATTAGAGCGTTATAGTCTCCAACGCTTTAACGCGGATAAATTCCAACAAACTTTGGATCAAGCCTGGAAGATACTCTCTGATTATACGACTGCATTAAACCGGTTGGCTTTACAAGCGGCTACTATGAAAACGAATTTGGGTAATTACCAAAAACGTTTAGGCATCATTGAAGATAAAGCGGCTGAAAATTTGGTTTTTTTAAAACTATTAAGTACTCAGGTGCAGGAAAAATACTTGTTACAGGTGCAAACTGATCATAGCAATTTAACACCTGAATTACGCTTATTAGAAAATATTATTGAATATATTCGGGCAAGAGTAGCCATTGAAGAGGAGCACCGTGATCGTTCTTTTCAAGAAACCATAGCGACTTGGGGAATTGGATTAGCGGCAGGGGCGATTGTTGCTTCGGTTTCAGGGCAATTTCCTGATACGCAAGTCACCAAAAATTTATTTGATATCATCGGTTTGACAATATCTGATATTTGGTATAAACCAGCCAATTCTATTGTTTTGAGTATTGGGGCAGCGGTGCTGGCGGGTTTGGTGACAAAGCTGGTGATTTGGTTACGACGGCTGCGATGATTTTATTCACAGAAACTAAAATGAATCAAACAGATACTATCGCTGCTTTAGCTACCCCTGCGGGACGCGGTGGCATTGGTGTTATCAGAATATCAGGTCCCAAAAGCTCTGAAATAGCTCACACCTTATTAGGGCAACTACCACAAGCTCGTTATGCAACTTTCAGTAATTTTGTTGATAGTGAAAATAAGCTACTCGATCAAGGTATTGCCCTCTATTTTCCGGCACCCCATTCTTTTACTGGCGAAGATGTTTTAGAATTACAGGGACATGGTGGCGCCGTTGTCATGGATTTATTGCTTAATGCAGTTCTTCAGTTAGGCGCACGCCTTGCTCGCCCTGGTGAATTTTCAGAAAGAGCTTTTTTAAATGGCAAAATAGATTTAGCGCAGGCGGAAGCCATTGCTGATTTAATCGACAGCGCGTCAGCGCAAGCGGCACGTTGTGCATTACGCTCATTGCAAGGAGAATTTTCAGCCCAAATTCATGCTCTAGTTGCTCAAGTTATTTGGCTACGAACTTATATTGAAGCCGGGATTGATTTTGTCGATGAAGAAATTGATCTCCTAGCGGATGGGCAAGTTATTAAAAAAATTAAAAATTTGATTAATGATCTAGATAATACATTAGACAAAGCTAAACAGGGCTATTTACTCAAGGAAGGTATGAGAATCGTGCTGGTTGGTGAGCCAAATGTGGGAAAATCTAGCTTACTAAATTGTTTAGCAGGCAGAGACACTGCTATTGTGACACCTATTCCTGGTACAACACGCGATGTTGTGCGTGATCAAATTCAATTGGATGGGATGCCCTTGTATATTACCGACACGGCTGGCTTACGTGAGACGAATGATCCGGTGGAACAAGAAGGCATTCGTCGCACGAAACTCGCTATCAAAGAGGCGGATGTCGTTATATTACTGTTGGATGATCGTCATCCTGATGATCGTTTCGACTCGAATTTACTTGTTTTTCTTCCTCAACATCCCTTAATTATTCGCAATAAAATTGATCTGAGTGGGCATTGTGCGGGCATGAGTGGGGAGCGTGTTTTATATTTATCGGCAAAAACAGGGGAAGGCATTGAGGTGTTTAAAAATTATTTAACAGAGAAAATGGGTTTGCATAGTTATACAGAAGGTAATTTTATGGCACGCCGCCGCCATTTGGATGCTTTGCAACGTGCCAAAATTGCCTTTTTCACCGGTTTGAATCATGCCCAGAACAATTACAGTGAATTAGTCGCAGAAGAATTACGCCTAGCACAAAACGCGCTGGATGAAATCACAGGTGAATTTACGACCGATGACTTATTGGGGAAAATTTTTTCAACGTTTTGTGTTGGTAAATAGGACTTGCCCTACAATATTCTTTTTGCGAGTTCCGAAAATATTTATACGTAGGGGCAATCACAAGGGATTGCCCTGAGTAGTGACAATATAAAAAGCCCGTCGCTTTGTTTGAAAGCTATCTGGTTTTTCACGACGGTTCACTTCTTGCTCATTCAATGCCCTGACGGCGTATGATATCCAAATACCTTTCCTTAATGCTATCATACCGACTTTTGATTACCTCTCGTTCCAAGTGTTTATCTTCCAAAGTGGTTTTTGTATCTTTGATACGTTGACTAACGCCTTCAATATTTGTTTGAATGGCATTCATTTGGCTTTCTGAAAGTGAGGCTTGTTTCTTATTGTATTCAAAATTTTCGACCAGTTCTTCAAAATTACCTTTTAAGCCCTCCAAAATCGTTTCGATAGATTTGATTTGACCATCTATCGTAATCAGCTCTGCTTCACGAGCCAGTTCAATATCTTGCTCACTATTAAAGAGCTTAAGCAGGGATTTGTCTTCTTCTTCTTGTTGTTGACGTTGACGTTCTTTTTCTTTTTGCCTGTCGAGTTCAGCAATTTCTTCCTTCGTGAGAGCAGGTCTGACATGTTTCCACACGCCACTTTTATCACGTTTCAAAAATCCCTTTTGGGAATATTGTGGCGGCACATGATTGCCGCATTCACGTATTTCATCATCGTTATCCCAACAAAAATAGTCACTTGCTGGTAGCGGTGTTGTCATTAACAACAAAATTGGAAATAGGACCCGTTTGTTAAGGGTTTTGTTTTTCATAAAATTATCCTTGTATATAGATGTTCAGATAAGTTTTAGCTTAGACCTGCCAGGTTTTAAAAACCTGGCAGGTCTTGTAGCAGGGATAAAACTTTTATAGCTAACTATACGATTAACAATTGAGTTTTAGTCGCTGTTTTCTGAAAGAGCTAATTTTAACCCGTTATTGATTAAGAGCTATAGCCGCTTTTTTAGCAAAATAGGTCAAAATACCATCAGCCCCTGCTCGTTTCATCGCTAATAATGATTCCATCATCACCGCTTTTTCATCCAACCAACCTTTTTGAGCCGCTGCTATAAGCATAGCATATTCACCACTTACTTGATATACAAAAATCGGTACACCCCATTGCGCTTTAATTCTTTGCACAATATCTAAATAAGGCATACCCGGCTTAATCATGACCATGTCAGCTCCTTCTTGCAAATCTAATGCCACTTCGCGCAATGCTTCATCACTGTTAGCGGGATCCATTTGATAACTATATTTATTAGCCGTGCCTAAAGCATTAGCAGAACCAACCGCATCTCGAAAAGGTCCATAAAAACTGGAGGCATATTTAGCAGAATAAGCTAAAATTCGCGTGTGTCTATCGTTTTCCACCTCAAGTGCTTGGCGAATACTGCCAATACGTCCATCCATCATATCAGAAGGGGCAACGACATCAGCACCTGCCCTGGCATGAGAAAGGGCTTGTTTTACTAGCACGACGGTGGTTTCGTCATTCATAACATAACCACTATCATCTATTAAACCATCTTGCCCGGATGTTGTAAAAGGATCTAAAGCGACATCTGTGATAACACCTAATTCAGGAAATTCTGCTTTAATCGCCCGTACTGCTCGTTGGGCTAAGCCATCAGGGTTATAAGCTTCAGTCGCTTCAAGTGATTTTTTTTCAACCGGTACGACTGGAAATAGTGCAACGGCGGGTATACTTAATTTGACGATTTCAGTAATTTCTTTAAGCAATTCATCAATACTTAGGCGGAATTGATCGGGCATAGAAGTAATGGCTACCCGTTGTTTTTTGCCTTCCATTACAAACAGTGGATAAATCAAATCATCACTTTTAAGATGATTTTCACGTATTAAGCGGCGGGAAAAATCATCACGGCGCATTCTACGCAAACGTAAATTAGGGAAATGTGCTAAATGTGACATTTTTTAATTTTTGTGATATAATTATAATTTTATACGAGATGATCCCAATTTTCAACAAATTTTTACAATTAAATTTATTTAAATAAAATTGAAAGAAATCTTGATCTTTATTATAATTAATAATTATAATTACAAATTTCAATTTTTCAAGGCTAACAGCTAAAGTAGAATTACTAAAAAACAGGATTAATATGACACAAATATTTGGGCATTTTATTGAAGAATTACCGAAACAAGAAGAATATTTAACCATAGGTTTTTCACCTTCTTCTTTATCATTAAAGAAGCGATGGAAAAATAATGGTTTGTCGGCTGACTTTATTGCTGATTATTTTAAAATGTTCTTTATCAGTAACCAGGTGGATGATGAAGGGATGAATAATAGTATTCTTATAGATAATCTTTGGAATATGGTAAAATATATCGCCAATGAATTACTCGAAAATGCGATGAAATTTCAGGATCAAACTATACCTATTACGGCTAAAATTGAATTTTCACTATATAGTGATGAATTAATATTTTGCATCACTAATGGTTTACTTGAAGAAAAAGTGAAAGAATTTCATGTATTTATAAATAAATTGCTGTCTGAAGAAACGGAAAACTTGTATTTTCAGATGATGAGAAAAAATGCTAAAAGTGATAGTAACGTATCCAGACTGGGCTTACTCAGTATAATGTATGATTATTCAGCTAAACTCGGTTGGAAGTTTGAAGAACTCCAAACCACTCCACCGGTTATGACAGTTAATACGATGGTGTCTATAAAATTAAAACCTTTATAAAAGTTTAATTATGGAAATAAAAACCGATAAGTATAATATTACTTATGATCTAGCAAATGCAACTGTCACTTGTAAAGGTTCCTTACTTCTTAATGGTGCAAAAGAGTATGAACCCATCTTACAACTTCTTAATCAAGCGGCAGAGCAACAACAACCTAACAGCCTAACGATTGATATTCGAGAATTAAAATTTTTAAACAGTTCTGGCATCAATATGATGACTAAGTTTGTGATCAATGTTAGTGACATCAAATCACTTGAACTTAATTTAATCGTAATTGCTTACAAAAAAATAGTTTGGCAGGAAAAATTGTCAAAAAATTTGCGGCGCCTAATGCCTACTTTGCTTGTTAAATTAGAATAGTGTCAAAATCCCAAAGCTGAAGCTTTGGATTCCAAACAATGGCTTCTTGAAGTCTAAAGCTTTAGCTTTGAAAGTCTTATTCTAAGGGCAAACCGATATTTGCCTATACATAATATTTATGTTCTTTGCGACGGGTGCCAGCCCGTTGAGTGATCACCCCTTTTATCATGTCTAAACCAGAAATTTTTAAGGTTGGATATTTATCATTTAGGGGCTTCAAAAAATACTGCTCATTTTCAATGAGCAACTGCCTAAAAATATACTCATTTTCATAAACTGCAAATACATAAGAGCCATTTTCAAGCGCACCCCCAGGCTCAATAATAATAATATGCCCTTCAACAAACTCAGGAATCATACTATCCCCTAACACACTTAGGGCAAATGGTTCATTTTCACATGCTTTCATATTAAATTATTAGTTATCAGTTATTAGTTGAGCGGATAAGCAAACTTTATTGTATACTGCACACGGTTATAATTTAAACTTTTTATTCACCGAGGCAATCCATTGTGGTTGCCCTTGAATTTTAATCATTAATTCACCATTTCTGGGTATGTTCTGAAAATAATGCTTAATGATGAACTATCCCTGTTCACCGTTTTCATTAATTGGGATAATAAATCGTGTATAATTAATTTTATTAGGAATAATTATATTTATGTATACTCAGCACCGGAACAAACTTAACTTTTTTCAATAAGGTGGGCAAATAAACACTTGCACACCCTATCTAAAAGTTTAAGTTATGGCTGTGGAAGGGATATTTATAATTAATTCTTAATTGCAAATTATAATTTACAATGGTTAAATTAAGATTAAGCTAACCATTTTAGGGAAAAATTGACATAACTCCTTATTTAATAAGGGGATTTTTTTAGAAAATCTAAGGATTTTAAAATCGTGGAACAATTTCGAGGTACCACCATTTTGTCAGTACGCCGTGCTGGAGAGGTTGTGATAGGTGGGGATGGACAGGTTTCTCTGGGCAATACGGTTATGAAACATAATGCCCGTAAAGTGCGGCGATTATATCACAATAAAGTGATCGCCGGTTTTGCCGGCGGTACAGCTGATGCTTTTACTCTGTTTGAACGTTTTGAAGGTAAATTAGAAAAACACCAAGGTCATCTGACCCGTGCGGCGGTGGAATTAGCAAAAGATTGGCGTACTGACCGCATATTGCGGCGTTTGGAAGCCCTATTGACGATAGCTGATAAAACGGCTTCATTAATTATTTCGGGTACCGGTGATGTGATAGAGCCGGAAGATTATTTGATGGCAATTGGTTCCGGTGGCTCTTATGCACAAGCTGCTGCCCGAGCTTTGTTAGATAATAGCACATTGAGTGCCAAAGAGATTGTTGAAAAAGCATTACATATTGCAGCTGATATTTGTATTTATACTAATCACAATTTAACCATTGAAAGCATGACTACCGATTCAGCTTGAGGCGGCGCGAAAAAAACTATGAGCGAAAAGACTCCAAAAGAAATTGTCAAAGAATTAGACAAACACATTATTGGTCAACAGGCTGCTAAACGGGCTGTCGCTATTGCACTGCGTAATCGTTGGCGACGTATGCAATTGGAGCCTGTTTTACGCAATGAAGTGACTCCAAAAAACATTTTAATGATAGGACCCACCGGGGTAGGTAAAACCGAAATAGCCCGGCGTTTAGCGAATCTAGCCAGCGCTCCCTTTATTAAGATCGAAGCCACCAAATTTACCGAAGTGGGTTATGTCGGTCGTGATGTGGAGTCAATCATCCGCGATTTGGTTGATATGGCTGTAAAAATGACCCGCGAAGATGCCCTGATTCAAGTTGAAGAACAAGCTTTAGATGCTGCTGAAGAGCGCGTATTGGATGCTTTGTTACCTTCACCACGGAGTGGTACTCGTTATGAGCAATCTCCCGATGAACCTTCATCGACACGCCAGAAATTCAGAAAGATGCTACGTGAAAATGAACTCAATAATCGGGAAATTGAAATTGATGTGAGTGAAACTCGCGTCGGTGTAGAAATCATGGCACCGCCAGGCATGGAAGAAATGACTAGCCAATTGCAAAGCATGTTTCAGAATATGGCAGGCACGCGGACGAAAACCCGTAAACTGCGTATCAAAGAAGCAATGAAACTGCTAAAAGAAGAAGAAGCAGCGCGATTGGTCAATGATGAAGAGCTGAAAACACAATCCATTGAGCGAGTAGAACAAAATGGGATTGTGTTTATAGACGAGATCGATAAAGTCACTAAACGATCTGATGTAATAGGTGGAGCTGACATTTCGCGTGAAGGTGTACAACGTGATTTATTGCCACTGGTTGAAGGTTGTACGGTGAGTACTCGCTATGGCATGGTTAAAACGGATCATATTTTATTTATCGCGTCGGGTGCTTTTCATTTGGCAAAACCTTCTGACTTAATTCCTGAATTGCAGGGACGTTTGCCAATTCGTGTGGAGCTTAATGCGCTCAATACCGAAGATTTTGTGCGCATTTTGACGGAACCAGATGCTTCCTTGACGGAGCAATATACCGCTTTGATGCAAACGGAAGAGCTCAAACTGGAGTTTACTGAAGACAGTATCAGACGATTAGCTGAAATGGCATGGCAAGTCAATGAGCGAACTGAAAATATTGGGGCGCGACGATTGCATACGGTGATGGAGTGTTTGTTGGAAAAAATCTCCTTTGATGCGCCGGATAAGAAGGGAGAGATGATAACAATTGACGTTGACTATGTCAATGAGCATTTAAATGAACTGGTTAATAATGATGATCTAAGCCGGTACATCCTTTAACTTTTCAGTTACCAGTTATCAGTTATTCAGTTATCAATTAGCCTTTCGCTCCTAATTATTCAAGTGATTTCTTCATTTTAAAACAACTCATTATTTTCAATATCTTCACCTCAGCGAAGATATTGTATTTTAAGAATGATTTATTATGATAACTGAACACTGATAACTGATAACTGAACACTGATAACTAACTGAAAAACATGGCTAAAAATATTCCCACTCCAACTGAAATTAATTTACATCAAAAATCCCGTATTTTGGAAGTGACTTTCGATACAGGTGAACATTTTGAATTAACTTGTGAATATCTACGGGTTTATTCCCCTTCTGCTGAAGTGCGTGGACATTCCTCAGAACAAGCTGTTTTACAAGTTGGCAAAGCGGATGTCAAAATAGACAAAATTGAACAAGTCGGCACTTATGCCATACAGTTGTTTTTTGATGATAACCATGATAGTGGCATTTATTCATGGGAGTGGTTGTATTATCTAGCTAAGAAGCACGATCAATTGTGGCAAGAATATTTAGAGAAGTTAGAAAAGGCGGGGCAAAAACGTGCACCGACTCCTGATAATGAATAATGCTTTTCATTCTGTCTCCAACCTGCGGGTTGGAGACAATGCCGCCTATGAGGAGTATAATGATGTTGGCATGTTTTTGAAGGAAAAAAATGGATAATCAAAACGTTAAAAGGGCTGAAATTGAAGACACTGATGAAGACTATGAAAGGGAATCAAATGAAGCATTTGATCCGAGAAATATTGATATTTCAGTAGAACAACAAAATATTGACTTTCTTATCGGCAAACTTGAAGACGGAGAAATAGATTTAAACACCGAATTTCAACGTTCTACAGATTTATGGGATGCCTGTAAAATGAGTAGGCTTATTGAATCTTTAATGGTTCGTTTTCCGATACCTGGTTTTTACTTTGACATCACTGACAAGAATAATTGGCAAGTTGTTGATGGTTTGCAAAGATTATCAGCACTTAAAAAGTTTGTGATCGATAATGAACTCAAATTACAAAAATTAGATTTCCTCAAAGAAATTGAAGGTAAAAATTTTAAAGACTTGTCAGATGATGATGTATACAAACATCTCATTAGAACTATGAAACGTACACAAATCGTTTTATATTTTATACGCCCTGGTACTCCAAAACCCGTCAAATATCGTTTATATGAAAGAATTAATACCGGTGGATTAAAACTTAATCCACAAGAAATCCGTCACGCTCTTAATCAAGGTTTAGCTGCTAATTATGTTGAAGAATTATCTCAACTATCTGCATTTAAGGAAGTTGTTAGCATTTCCAGTAACAGAATGCTAGATAGAGAATTAGTATTACGCTATGTTGCGTTTCGAGAAATACCATTTTATAACTATAAGTTGCCTTTCACTAAATTTCTTGATAATGCGATGGGAAATATAGCAAATTGTTCTAATACTAGGAGAGAACAATTAAAACAAGAGTTTGCAAAAGCACTAGAAACAGCCTACCAAATATTTGATGATAAAGCGTTTCGTAAAAAACCAGGGGCAAAGTATAATGGAGCTTTATTTGAAACATGGACAGTTAATCTATCACAATTGACAGATGAGAAAAGAGTACTGTTAGTTTTAAATAAAGCCCAAGTCATTAACTTTTTCAACTTATTACTAACCAATAATGAGGAGTTTGAAAACTCAATTTATAAAAACTTTTCAACTATTAAAGGTGTCAAAACCCGATTTATAGAAATTGAACAATTGATTAAAAACGTACTAGGCAATCCTAATATTATAAAATAGTAATGATTAAACGTATCAAAGTTAAAAATTTTAAAGCATTAAAGTTAGCTGAACTTGAATTTAGTCATTTAAACCTATTCGCCGGTTTAAATGGTATGGGCAAATCAAGTTTTTTGCAAGTTCTACTACTATTGCGACAATCTTACTTACAGAATTTACTTCTGCATTTAAACGTTTCTTTAATGGTCAAAGTAAATACCCCAGATTTAAAAAGAAAGGCGTGCGTGATTCATTTTACTTATCAAATGACCAATTCAAAGTAGCTGGAAACCGATTTAGAGT
>QNES01000030.1 GCA_003645255.1 Gammaproteobacteria bacterium | reverse complement strand
TAAAAAGCCCTTACACTAATCAAAAGGTACAGATTTTTGTTCCAAAATAAGCTAGAATAAAAGTAGCAAATCAATCGAGTCTGACTCCATTGATTGCACATAAGTCTATAGGTTCAGAAATCGTCAATCTTATGATACAATAAAAATTACAATATTATTTGTACAGATGCCTGAATCAGACAAGATTATTTTAGCTCTATATCAGATTTTTGGAAATTATTGATCTAAATATCTATATATTAAACAACAGGATACATAATTCGATGCCTAAAAATGCTTTTTATGCTCAATCTGGAGGCGTGACTGCTGTCATTAACGCGACAGCTTGTGGGCTAATTGAAACCGCTCGTCAACATCCCGATAAAATCGGAAAAGTTTATGCTGGACGCAATGGTATAATTGGTGCCCTCACCGAAGATTTAATTGATACAAGCCAAGAATCCGATGCGGATATTGCGGCATTACGTCATACCCCATCAGGCGCTTTTGGCTCTTGCCGCTTCAAACTAAAAGGCTTGGAAGAAAGCAAAGCGGAATATGAACGCCTAATCGAAGTGTTTAAAGCGCACGATATTGGCTATTTTTTCTATAACGGTGGTGGCGATTCTCAAGACACCTCACATAAGATTTCACAAATAGGTGAAACAATGGGTTATCCCATGATTTGTGTAGGTGTGCCTAAAACGGTTGACAATGATTTGCCAATTACTGATAACTGCCCTGGTTTTGGCTCAGTCGCTAAATATGTTGCGGTATCTATCCGTGAAGCCAGTTTTGATGTCGCCTCTATGGCAAAAACCTCAACAAAAATTTTTGTAATGGAAGTCATGGGCAGACATGCGGGATGGATTGCCGCCGCCGGGGGTATAGCAGCGGAAAAAGAAGGGGATGCACCACATATCATTCTATTCCCAGAAATCACTTTTGATCAAGAAAAATTCTTGGCAAAAGTCGATAATGCCGTTAAACAATATGGCTATTGCTCTATTGTCGTCTCAGAAGGTGTCAAAAATAAAGAAGGGCAATTTTTAGCTGAAGCAGGTACTCGTGATGCGTTTGGACATGCACAACTGGGTGGTGTAGCACCGGTACTTGCCGAAATGGTTAAAAGCAACTTAGGATACAAATATCACTGGGCGGTCGCCGATTACTTGCAACGCGCCGCCCGCCACATTGCCTCTAAAACGGATGTTGAACAAGCTTATGCTTTAGGCAAAGCGGCGGTGGAACTCGCTTTAGAAGGCAAAAATGCTGTCATGCCAACAATAGTGCGTACCTCTAATAATCCCTATCAATGGGAAATAGGCATCGCTAATTTGGCGGATGTCGCGAATGTGGAAAAAAAGATGCCATTTGACTTTATCAGTGAAGATGGCTATGGTATTACCGAAGCTTGCCGCGAATACTTGCAGCCACTGATTTTGGGCGAAGATTATCCCCCTTATCAAAATGGTTTACCACAGTATGTGGTATTGAAAAATATCGGTGTACCGAAGAAGTTGTCAAGCACCTATAATTTGAAATAGTCTAGTAGAAATCCGATTTTTTATAAAAATCGGATTTCTTGAAACGCTAAAAATCAGTTAAATTCAGAAAGAAGTTATACTCTCAATATCTATCAATATGAATCCTACCACCACATCATTTCAACAGCATTATAAAGGTTCTTTTACCAACATGCTGCGTTGGCATCAGTTAGATAAACTATGGGAAAATGTTAAAGTACAAGCCAATGGCTGGTATATTTATTTTGTAGGAGAAACACTACCCAGCGCACCGGTTGAAGCGACAGCATTGGTTCAATTTATCCAAGAAATTGACAAATTGCTACGAAGCGAGCATGATTATGACTACTGCGGTATTGTTTATGCGGATGATAAAGAAAACCCTTCAATGATCAAATGAAAGGGAAACGAGTTGGATTGGTGACGAATCCAAGTGGGGTTAACCGTCAAATTAAAAGCACAGCAGATTTACTGTTTGAAAATCCCCATGTTAATTTGGTAGCACTTTATGCACCTGAACATGGAATTCGCGGTGCGATTGATGCGGGCAAAAAGGTTAAAACGGAAATCGATCCTAAAACCCGTTTGCCTATTTATAGCCTATATGGTAAAACGCGCAAACCAACAGCCCAAATGTTAAGCGGGGTAGATCTCCTTTTGATTGATTTACAAGATGTAGGTGTTCGCAGTTACACCTTTATTTATACCATGGCAAAAGTGATGGAAGCAGCAGCGGCATATAATAAAGAAGTGATGGTGTTGGATCGCCCTAATCCTATGGGCGGCGTTGCCGTGGAAGGCAATTTGGTACAGGATGGCTATTTTTCTTTTGTTGGCATGTATCCTATTGCCTATCGTCATGGTATGACAATTGGTGAGTTAGCTAGATTGTTTAACTCTGAATACAAGATTAATAGTCGATTGACTGTCATACCGCTTATCAACTGGCGGCGAGAAATGTCCTGGGGTGATACCCAATTACCTTGGGTACCCACCTCTCCTCATGTGCCGCATTGGACAACGCCATTATTAATGGCTATTACAGGTATGATTGGTGAATTGGGCATTTTATCCACAGGCGTGGGTTATACATTGCCCTTTGAAATGATTGGAGCGACGTGGATTAACGGAGAAAAGTTTGCAAATGCCCTAAAGAGACTGAATTTACCCGGGGTTATTTTTCGCCCTGTTTACTTTAAACCTTACTATGGCATATACAAAGGCAAGGTATGTCAAGGAGTGCAAATCCATGTCACCGATGTGAATGCCTTTAAACCCTTTGTAACGAGTATTCATTTGATGAAAACGTCGATGATGTTATATCCTCGACACAATTTATTTGCCAAACCGTCTCGTTTGAAAATGTTCAATAAAGTAATGGGCAGTGCTCACATTTTAAACAGTCTTCAACGTGGTTATTCAGTTAACCAAATTGAAGCCGCTTGGCAAAACCCGTTAAATTACTTTAAAAATATTCGGCGGAAGTATTTGATTTACTAAGAAAACTAAACCTGGCAGGTTTGGCTTGCTATCAACCCATCAACGCCACTAAACTTTCCGTAGTTGGCTGCTCTACCACGCCCTTTTCCGTGACAATCACATTTACCAAAGCCGCAGGCGTGACATCAAAAGAGGGATTCCAAGCTTTTGCACCGCTTGGCGCAATGGATTGCCCCCCTATCGTCAGAATTTCATCGCTGGCGCGTTGTTCAATCACAATTTGTTCACCAGAAGTTAAATTCATATCTATCGTAGAAGTTGGGGCAGCGACCATAAATTTAATACCATGTTGACGGGCTAAGACGGCTAGGCTATAAGTACCTATTTTATTAGCAATATCGCCATTAGCCGTTATTCTATCTGCCCCCACGATCACCCAATCGACTCGTTTTTGCTGCATTAATGCCGCCGCCGCACTATCAGCTAACAGTGTCACAGGAATATTATCTTGTAACAGTTCCCAAGCCGTTAAACGCGCCCCCTGTAACCAAGGGCGAGTTTCATCAGCATACACTTGACGCACTTTGCCGGCAGTATAAGCACTGCGAATAACCCCTAATGCGGTGCCATACCCACCTGTCGCCAATGCCCCAGCATTACAATGGGTCAAAATACGGCAATTTGAGGGTAATAAAGCAGCACCCCAATCTCCCAAGCGATGATTCGCATCAATATCTTCTTGGTGAATACGTTTGGCTTCTTTTAATAAGACTGGCACCGGATTGCTAGTAATATTCGCAAAAGCGGCTTTCATACGTTCTAAAGCCCAAACTAAATTCACAGCGGTGGGACGCGCCTCGGCTAATTGCAGCAAATCGCTTTCAATAATCGTTTGCCAATGATTGGGGGAAATTGTATAAGCAGCTTTAGCCGCTAACACGACTGCATAAGCGGCAGTAATACCAATTGCCGGTGCGCCGCGCACTACCATCTCTTTAATCGCCTCTGCAACCTCATCAGCTTTTTCTAACTTAATAACAGTTTGTTGTTGTGGCAATTTACGTTGATCGAGTAAATGTAATTGCCCGTTTTGCCAATAAACAGGTTGAAGGGTGTTATATTTATCAATCATAAAGGGTACGATTTTTTGCCTAACTGAAATATTTCATATTCCATCTGATTTTGCTTAAATAACTGGGTGTAATTATGTAGTACCAGTTCCCAATATTTCTCCAATTTGTTCCGCTGCCCTCCATTATTATAGCGTTTGATGTGATTCTTGAGCGACTCGAAGACTTGAGCCCCAATATTCATCTGCTTGAGAATATGGAAACCGGCTTTTTCAATCTCAGTTTGAATTTCGGCATGACTTGGAAAATAGTTGCCCTTTTTAAATTTGACTAAAGCATTATTTTCACAAGTCATATCAGCAAGAATAAAAATACAGTTACTTTTCAATACCCTATACACTTCTTTTAAAAACTTCTGTTTATCGGGATAATGAAAAGAAGATTCGATACAATAAGCAAAATCAAAAGTTTTGTCTTCACAGGGCACTGAGATCGCATTGCCTGGTTGAAAATCTATCTGTGTATCAACACCCTGATGTTTGGCATGTTGTTGGGCAATTGCAAGATGTTCAGGCATTACATCCAAACAAGTCAGGTTGACATTTTTTTCAGTAGCCAGTTTGACTGCAAAGCCACCAATTCCACATCCAATTTCTAAACCCTGAGCCTCTTCAGGCAACTGACCGAAAAGACTCACTATTTTTTTCCAAAATCGTCTTTGCGCCTCATAAAGGTTCGCCGTATCAGGAGTCCATAAACCAAAATTGAGTGCATGAGAAATTTTTCCAACTGAAGAACGACTCAATTCTATCCAGTAGTCTCGACTCCAGTTGTAAAAATATTGTACATCACTAGTATCTGTTTTCATTTTATCAGTTATTAGTTATCAGTTATCAGTTATCAATTAACCATTGATGAGGCATGGTGATAACACCTTGTTCAACGCCTTCTTGTAAAACCGTCAATGAGGTGACTGCTTGCGCCTGATCATAAAGATGAAGCGCGTTTTCACAAGCGAGGTAAACATCGACCAGGTAATAACCTTTGAGTAAGGGAACTTCTTTAAAAATAATACGCGTCCAACCTTTTCCTTCTTCATTATCAGGGATTTTTTGATTATCATTATGGGTAGAAGCACTACTGACGACTAAACCATCTTTACGAACAATGGCTACAGCTACAGAAGGGGCTAATAATGTTGGATCATACATAAAATCGACTTCAATGATTAAATCACTTTTACCACTTTGTAAAGTTAGCTGCTCACCTTTTTGATCTTGAGTATAAGTTTTAACGTGAGAAATGCGTCCGGTTTTATCAGACAGGCGTAAAGATGAAGAAGTTGTTTGTGAAACTTCGTCCCCATCTGGTTCATCATTAGTTTGAGATTCCGTATCAAGACTCAAAAACTCGCTATAAGCCGGTAAGACTTCTTCAGGAGAGCCATCCATTTTGATTTGCCCCTTATCTAACCATAGCACCCGATCACAAATTTTTTCGACTTGATATAAGGAATGCGAACAAAATAAAATGGTTTTTTTAGCTTCCCGAAATTGCATAATGCGATCAAAAGATTTACGAGCAAATGCACCGTCACCAACTGACAGGGCTTCATCAATAATCAAAATATCGGGCTCGACACAAGTTGCTACCGCAAACGCCAGGCGCATAAACATCCCCGATGAATAAGTTTTAACCGGTCGCTCCATAAACTCTTCAAGACCGGCAAAAGCCACAATTTCATCATATAATTTATCCATGTCTTCCACAGCCAAGCCTATCACAGCTCCGCTGAGATACACATTTTCCCGCCCACTCATTTCAGGATGAAAACCAGAACCTAATTCTAATAAAGCGGCGACGCGACCAGCAACCTCACACGCGCCACCTTCATCACTGCTTAAAGTGCCAGCCACAATTTTAAGTAAAGTACTTTTGCCAGCCCCATTTCGACCAATAATACCCACGACTTGCCCATGAGAAATGTAAAGCGTCATAGGCTGTAAAGCTTGAAAAACTTGGGCACGGGGGCGATAGGTTAAGACTTCCCACAGGCGATCCCAACCATGAGCATAAGTTCGATAAATTTTACTAACCGATTGTAGGGAAATAGCGTATATCATCTATAATAATGAACAAGTTAAAAGTGCTCGAAGTTATTTCAGGCAGGTTTCTTAATGGCATTGTACGGATTGCCCTGAGTAGTTACAAAATAGTATTTCTGATATTCATTCTGGGGTAACTATTGACATTTCCCCACAACCCATTTATTAATCGGTTTCGCGATTTTCCATATCGGGTAAAGTAATATTTAGTTCTAAAATTTCATACTCACCCTCTTTTTCTACATGCATTTTAATATGTTCGTCTTGAACAATAACGTATTTTCTGACCACCTCTAGTATTTCTCGTTGTAATAGGGGCAAATAGTCAAACATTGGTGATTGACGCAGGCGGCGTTCATGCGCTACAATGATCTGTAAGCGTTCTTTAGCAACTGTGGCTGTTTTTTGCGGTCGCAATGCGCGAAAGTATTTGAGAATACCCATATTATTTTCCAAACCAACGGGTTAAAAAACCTTTTTTTTCTCTAGGAGGAGGATCTTCACCCAGAAAACGTGCGACAACATTAAGATAAGCTTGTCCAGCATCGCTCTTTTTATCAAGTGTAATAGGAATGCCAGCATTAGAAGCTTGTAAAACCGACTTAGATTCAGGAATCACACCTAATAGGGGAATCGCTAAAATATCCTGAACATCTTGGACACTGAGCATATCACCACTATTCACCCGTTTGGGAATATAACGTGTCAACAATAAATGTTCTTTAACAGGCGGTAAATTTTGCACAGCACGGCGAGTCTTACTGGACAACATACCGATAATACGATCAGAATCGCGCACCGATGACACTTCCGGATTGGTCACAATTAATGCTTCATCAGAAAAATACATAGCCATAATCGCCCCATGTTCAATGCCAGCAGGCGAATCACAAATGATATATTCAAAGCGTTTTTTTAGCGCTTCTAATATTCGTGCCACTCCTTTAATTGTGAGTGCTTCTTTATTGCGCGTTTGCGAAGCCGGCAAGATAAATAAACTTTCAATCCGTTTATCTTTGATCAGAGCTTGGTTCAAATTACCTTCGCCATTAATAACATTCACAAAATCATAAACGACTCGACGCTCACAGCCCATCACGAGATCGAGATTTCGCAATCCAACATCAAAATCAATTACAACGGTTTGGTGTCCGCGTAAGGCTAACCCGCTCGCAAAAGCGGCACTGGTGGTTGTTTTACCAACCCCACCTTTACCAGACGTAACAACAATAATCTTACCCAAAATACTTTCCTGTATCAGTTATTCTGTTTTAAGTTATCAGTTATCAGTTAACTATTAACCATTAATCAAAGCGGATCAATTTTTAACGAATCGTCTTCCAAATAAATCTGTACTGATTGACTTCGTAAATTTTCGGGTAAATCTTCGTTTACCAGATATCGTCCAGCTATAGAAAGCAATTCTGCATCTAATTGTTGACAAAAAATCCGCGCCTCATTATCCCCATTCACACCTGCCAATGCACGTCCACGCAAAGCTCCATAAACATGGATATGTCGATGTGCCAAAATTTCAGCCCCATGACTTATAGTGGACAATACAACTAAATCGCCTTGAAGTGAAACCACTTGTTGACCGGAACGAATAGGCTGTGTGACAATTTTACATATTGAAGGGCTGGAGGTTGCTACCGTTTCCGGTTCCAGATAGCGTCGATGACGGACTGATTTCGTTTCCGTTAAAATCCCTAAATTCAAATTTAATGCCGTTTCATCTTGTTGTGGATTTCCCCCACGCACCGCCACTGGAATTAAACCATAAGTCCGTAATAATTTCACTAATTCCGATAAATCAATATCACTTTCATCATCTTGTATAGCATGTAAATCAATCACAATTGGTGCATCTTGAAAAAATCCTGGGGCTTTAGATATTTTTTTCGCTAATTGTTCTGCAATTTTGTCATTATCACTCTCAAGCAAATGTAATACCATTAAAGTTAGAAGATTTCCTTTAAATTCAAGTGCTGGTTTATGTGGATACATGCTATGCTTATGCCTTTAAATAGTTAAATAGTATTGGCTAATTTACAATACAATTTGTATTATTATATCTTAAATAAATTATAATTATAAAATTGACGCACTGAAAAGTACAACAAATTATTCAAATAATATGGATAAAGCGTGCTAAAATCTAATTATGCTTATGAGCAATCTTTGAAATTATTTTTCAGCAACGTCTATAGGAACAAACATGGAACTTAATATTATTTTCCAACGCATTACTAATATGCAAAATCGAGTTGATGCACTCCGGGGGTATCTTTGACTATGCTACCAAACATGAGCGCCTAATTGAAGTACAGCGCGAACTTGAAGAACCGAATTTATGGAATAACCTAGAACAAGCACAAATTCTAGGACGTGAACGAGCCACTTTAGAAAAAGTGGTGCAAAACATAGAGCAACTGGATACAGGCTTAAGCGATAGTTATGATTTGCTAGAACTGGCACAACTTGAAGTGGATAATGAAACAGTTGATTCAGTTTGTCAAGACCTGGAACGTTTAGAAAAACTACTTTCACAGATGGAATTTTCCCGCATGTTTCCAGGGGAAATGGATGCACACAGTGCGTTTTTAGACATTCAATCCGGCTCAGGCGGTACCGAAGCTCAAGATTGGGCTGAAATGTTATTACGTATGTACTTACGTTGGACTGAGCATCGGGGGTTTACAACTGAAATCATTGAATATTCACCAGGCGATGTTGCTGGCATTAAAAGTACTACAGTACAGGTGAATGGAAAGTATGCTTATGGTTGGTTACGTACCGAAACTGGGGTACATCGTTTGGTGCGTAAATCCCCTTTTGACTCAGGGAATCGTCGCCATACCTCATTTGCAGCTGTTTTTGTCGCACCTGAAGTGGATGATGAAATAGATATTGACATCAATTCCGCCGATTTACGTATAGATGTTTACCGTGCCAGCGGGGCTGGGGGACAACATGTCAACCGTACCGAATCAGCAGTACGCATTACCCATTTGCCCACGAATACCGTAGTGCAATGTCAAAATGACCGCTCCCAACATAAAAACAAAGCGACTGCAATGAAGCAATTAAAGGCTAAACTTTACGAATTAGAAATGCAGCAACGCCAAACTGAACAACAAGCTACTTTTGATTCAAAAGCAGACATTGGTTGGGGCAGCCAAATTCGCTCTTATGTGTTGGATAAGTCTTACATTAAGGATTTACGTACTGGCATAGAAACGAGTAATACCCAGGCAGTGTTAGATGGAGATTTAGATAAATTTATTGAAACGAGTTTAAAAAGTGGTGTTTAAAAAATTGGGAATTAGGGACTGAAAAAATTTGGATGGGCTATCCTTGTGGTTGCCCCTTCGGTGTATTTTATTTTTGCGAATTACCTAATTAATAAGTACGACTGCTATTCCCAATTCAGAACATAAAACCCAAAATCAAAAATACACCCACCAAAGTATGAAGCATAATTGTGTTTTTGATCGCGGGGATAAGTTCAGTTGGTTGATTATAATAAGTGTACAGCCCTTTTATCGCTTTAAACCCCAGGGCAACAATAGTAGACTGATAAGACTGAGTAAGGGGCGTGTTGCCTTAATCCAGATACTGAGCGTTTTTTGAGTCATTTTTTGTTTTTCCAAATGGATTGTTAGTTTTTAGTTGTTAGAGTGACTAGATATCCATTCATCCGATGCTTGTTTAATTTTCTTTTTAATTTGAGCACGTTGGCTGGATTTAGTTTTAACATGTACGCTGCCCTTTCGCAAAATGGGAGCGTGAGCAATAGGGTTTCTAATTTTTATAGACATTGTTTTCTCCAATAGAACTTCCAGAAATCCGATTTTTTTAAAAATCGGATTTCTATTAAGTCTCGTTCGCCCTTACAAAACGCTTAACCTTTAACACAAACAACTTGTTTCAATGTATGCACCACTTCTACTAAGTCATTTTGATTTTCCATCACTTCATCAATATCTTTATAAGCTCCAGGAATTTCGTCAACAACCCCTTTATCTTTGCGGCACTCTACGCCTTGTGTTTGTATTTCCATATCTTGGCTATTAAAAAGGCTTTTTGCCTTACGCCGACTCATTCTACGTCCGGCACCGTGTGAACAGGAGCAAAAAGAATCTAGATTACCTTTTCCCCGTACAATATAGGATTTTGTTCCCATACTGCCGGGAATAATCCCTAATTCACCTTCGCCGGCGCGAATAGCCCCTTTACGAGTTAAAAAGACTTGTTCACCAAAATGATCCTCTACTGCAACGTAATTATGGTGACAACTAATCGCCTCTTTTGTCACCTCAAATGGTGGCAAGGACTTACGAATCGTTTCTATAATGAGGCGCATCATTTCGCGCCGATTGAATAAAGCATATTCTTGTGCCCAATGGACAGCAGCCACATAATCATCAAAGTGTTCTGCCCCTTCAGTAAAATAGGCTAAATCACGATGCGGTAATTGGGCAATATGCTTTTCCATATCTTTTTTAGCCAAACGAATAAAATAACGCCCAATGGTATTACCAATTCCGCGACTACCTGAATGCAACATCACCCAAACATTTTGGTTTTCATCAAGACAGATTTCAATAAAATGATTACCACCTCCTAAAGTACCTAACTGTTGTGTCCAGGTTCTATGGATGTTTTTCATCATCTTAACGATAGCTGGATGTTTGGATAAAATTTGTTCCTCCAATATATTGTTAAGTGCTATGATAGTTGAATTTTTAGCATAGATGGATTTATGCATGGAAAATCCCACCGGTACCGCTTCTTCAATTGCTTGACGCACTTGTTTTAGACTATCCGGTAAATCATTGGCTTTGATAGATAAACGGGTTGCGTTCATTCCGCAATTATGCACAAACACGCCGGCTGATAGCGCGAAGTTTTCATATTCAGGCACAGTTAAACAGTAAACATCCTCCTGTCGTTCAATGAATTCAACGGATTTAATCTTGTGGTTGTAGCCATGTACCCAACGCTTGTGCGAATTTAACCTCAAGTGTCCTTGAAACTTTTCACCGCAGTCTGGACATTGACACTCACGTTGCAACAAGTTTTGTGCATTTTCCCGGCTTTTAGCACGTCCTTTTTCGCTCTTGTTATAAGCAATAAGGCTTGCTTTGCCGCATTTCCCATTATTCGCAACCGCATTTTTGAAATGTTCAGGATTTTCTGCCATATAACGGATAATGTTTTCAGTGCCACGCTTCGCAAAATAGTTATAACCTTCCTTTGTTTGAGCTTTTTTAGCCAATGCTGCTTTGCGTTTCTTTTCAAATTCTGGAGATTGCCAATACGTATTACGTTCAACCAATGAACGGTGATAAGCAGAATGGTCCCTATCACCCATAAACACTAAATTGTCTGGATGATTGTTAGCTTCATTAAAGTCAATATGGTGAATGACTGTTTTTTGTCCCTTAAAAGAAGGAATATTTCCTAAAACACCACTACGTGCAAGTACCCAATGAAATCGTTGTTCAGCACCCGTTGCTGGATGTCTTACGATTCGATAACCATCCTTATCCAGGCGACTATAAAACGGCATCAGAGATGCTTTCGGTTTCAAATCTTTCGCTTCACACCACTTGCCATCCCGCAACATGAATTGATGATCAGGCGTACACAAGATTTCTTCGTCATTATCCAATATGATTTTCATCAGGGGAGCATTTTTACGGGTTAATTTTGCGGTTGCTTTGGCACCGGTTATTTTTTGATCCGGATCAATACTATATACCCAATGTTCACCACCCCGTTCAGCTAATTCTTCGAGTGTTGCTGTTGAGCCATCAATCAGTGGTACTTTAGTTTCACCTATAAAACAGCCAATATCCACGCCCACGGCAGCCGGAATAATAGCACCCTTAGTTGGAATCACAGAGCCAATAGTGGCACCGATACCGGTATGTACATCAGGCATCGCAGCGATATGACTATGGATAAAAGGTAATTGTGCAATATTGTTTAATTGCTCAAACGTACTGGATTCGACTTCATCCGTGTAGATTTTGACCGGGAATTTACCTTTATCTAAAATCATTTTAATGGGCATATTATTTTCCTTTTTGAAAATTTTGATTGAGTTTAGTACAAAAAAAAGCCCTGACTGTTATCAGCCAGGGCTATGAGTAGCACGGGAAAATACATCCCTTTTTTTTTCTGGAAGACAAGCATAAAAGTGCCTTCCAGCCTAAGGTTGGAAGGCTATGTATCAGTTAGTTGTTGTTGAAACATTGTTTATTTTCCTGGATTATCCCGTGTTATGGCAAAAAAAATATGTTAATGGCTGACATTGCTACAAGTTCTAATAAAGAATTATATATGATTCAATAGAACAAAGTCAAATATTTACAAAAAATATTGACATATATAGATTATTTAGAATAAAAAATGTATACTATTAGATAAGGAGTTGGTCAGGCAGTCGCTATATTTTGATATTTGAAATATAGAGGAAAGTCCGGGCTTCATAGGACGGGGTGCCAGGTAACGCCTGGGAGACGTGAGTCTATGGAAAGTGCCGCAGAAAATAGACCGCCAAGTCAGTTATCAGTTGAATGATTAACTGATAACTAACCAGGTAAGGGTGAAAAGGTGTCGGTAAGAGCGCACCGCGTTGGTGGCAACACCAATGGCAGGGTAAACCCCACCCGAAGCAAGACCAAATAGTGGAACTATAAGTGTGGTCCGCATTGTTCCTGGGTAGGTCGCTTGAGGTGCTTGGTGACAAGCATCCCAGATGAATGACTGCCACATCGCTTGTTTTCCCTACCTTAAATAAATTTAGGAATCATTCTTTTGTTTAAGGTAAGGGGAATTAATCGATGGACAGAACCCGGCTTATAGACTGACTCCCACTTACAAACACTTAAATTCAGTGACCGATATCACCCACGCTTTTTGTCCTTCAAGATCCTTATGTTTTAAAGTACCTTTCACTTCAATAGTATCTGGGCATTGAACTTCTTCTTTGGTATGTAAAATGACTTGGGTTTCACCAATCGCCATATAGTCTTGAATTCCTGAGCCACCCGTAAAATTAGGATCAGCAAGCATAAAATATTCAGGCACATCAAACATACCCGCACGTGGACCCGATGCTATCACATTTTTATCTTGACAACTTTCAAATGAAGCAGCATCTTTTACTATACAATCATCTGCAAAAACCGGTATTATCGCAATAAGGCTAATGCTCCCAAACAACGCTAATTTCCGATATATAAATTGATAATTCATCCTTTTTATTTCCCATAATGTGTGGTTTAATTAAACTTGATGCTCAAGCAGAATGACAGGGATTGAATTAAAACTGCGGATAGCACCCACAAGGGATTGCCCTACCACTTTACCAGTCCAAAAAATTCTTTAGTAAAGTTAAGCCAGCCTGTTGGCTTTTTTCCGGATGAAACTGCACTGCAAAAACATTATCTCGTGCCACTGCTGAGGCAAAATTGATGCCATTATAAGAGGTTCTCCCTGCCACAACTTGACTATCAATGGGATCAACATAATAGCTATGCACAAAATAAAACCAGCTTTTTAAAGGTATATCCGCCCACAATGGGTGCTGAGATTGTGTATGTTGAACTTGATTCCAACCCATGTGTGGAATTTTTAAACGTTCACCGCTTTGTGCTAAACGCTCAACAAAACGGCGCACCGTTCCCGCCGTCCAATTAAAACAGGTGGTTCCACCACTTTCCTCGCTAGTCGTTAATAAGGTTTGCAAACCCATGCAAATACCTAAAAAAGGTTTCTCATCCAAGGTTTGTCTAATAACATCAGCGACGGAGCCTTGATTAAGTAAGCTCATACAATTGCCAATAGCACCTTGACCGGGAAAAACCACTTTATCTGCCTGAAATATCACATCAGCCTGATCACTGATTTTAACTACCCAATCCTTACCAGCGACATGTTCCAAAGCTTTACTGACTGAGCGTAAATTGCTCATACCATAATCAATTACCAAAACCGTTTTTTTCATTAAAAAATTCCTTGCTAAATAATGCCTGAAAAACTTGCCACGTCTTGAAGACCTGGCAGGTTTACGCCTGGATAACTAGATACTATTGCTCGTTTTTATTAAGCAGAGTTTCAGGTTGCTGTTTTAGATGATTCACACGTTGCTGATGATAACGCTGTATCTCTTCAATAATCCAACCACGCACCTTAGATTCTTTTCGCTGAAAAACCGGATTTTCTATACCAAACATAAATCGGTAAGCAGCCGAAAATGGTAAAAAAGGGATAGAAAGGAGTACTGCAAAAGCCCCCATCGAAGTTGCTATAACAATAATAGCACTTTTTTCCAGTTGTTCTAGTTCATCAGGTAAAGCTTGAGCCAACGTGCTAAACATGGGCAATTCTTTTGAAAGTTCTACAATGGTACGATAAATTTCCGGATCATGTAGAAAAAAATAAGTAAAAACAGCACAAAGGAATGCAATGCCCACTAGAATAAAATCAGCGAATAAACGAATGACAAAAAATGTAAAATAAATACCTAAAAATACCAAAATAGCAACAACAATCGGTGAAGCCAATAAATCCATTATGAGTTATCCGTAAGGTTAATAGTTAAGGTTAATGACTAACCATCAAAAAGTGACAATAAAATCAATACCTTCGTCAATGCGCAAGCCCTGAGTCGTTACAAAATTTAATGCTTGAAATTGACGACTTTTACATTTTGGTGAAGGTATATTTTAAATCAATAATTAATATTATAACTCAAATAATGTGATAATCTATTAAGTAAGTTATTAACCATGAACCATGAACCATTAACCATTAAAAACTATTCCCTACATCTTGAACCACGTTTTTCAAAACGTTTTGCGATAATATTAACTATACAATATTGTGGTGCATTGTTATGTTTATTAGCTTTGACTTTGCCCTTGACAGCCCAACTTGCATTGTGTGTCAAATTTTGCATCGGATTTTTGGTGTTAGCCAGTACATTTTTTACTATACGCCGAGATTTGTTGTTAATTAATCATCCGTTATATGGATGTGTTTTGGTTTATGATGAAGATACAAATGATATCAAGGTGCAACTACAATCAAAAACAAAAGCTAAAATTGCCCCAGGCAGTTATAGCCATCCACAATTAATTGTGCTAAGATTAAAACATCAGGAAAAAAGTCAGACCGATGCTTTAGTTATTTTTCCAGATGCTTTGGATATACAGACATTTCGACAATTGCGTGTATTTATACGACATAGTTGCGATCAATTACCATAACGACTCAGAACAAGGAGTGGTATCAGCCGATCAGTCAGGTGGATTTAACATAGCTGATAGCACCCGACGTTATGTTCAATACCATCTTGAACACGACAATAATCTTAATTTTTATACCCAATTCATAACCACTCACTTTCAAGGAAGCTTTTAATGAATACCGTTATAAAAATCTTGTTCATTTCAATCATTTTTACGCTAACTTCAGTTAGCGCGAGCGAATCTGGACTATTGCTAGGTATGCGCTATGGCACTCATTATGATATTTCTGCTAAAACAGAACAAAATGTTTTTCAAAAGCGAGTAGAACCTTCAGTTTACCGCACTTTTTGGATACGTGCTGATAATGGGCAAGTCGAATTAGCAGCTGAAAGAACTAATTTGCTAGTGCCACGTAGTGATGGTTTTTGGCGGATCGATGTTAAACACAGTGCCTATAACGATTTCACCGAAGACTTTATCTGGGTTAACCCCGCACCAGATCATGATGCGATTCCTAATCCTTTTTTAGCCGAACAAGAAGGGATTAATGCCTTTGATGTTTCACTGCTCGTCAAAAGACAAGGAAAAGAGCAAGGGATTGATACTACACATGGTGAATATTGTGAAGGTCATGCCTATCGCGATATTCTATTTGTCGGAAACAACCACTTATCCGTAGGATATACTCACAGCGAAATTTGTCGTGGTTTTTTTATGAGTAGTGCTACAGATAGCGCATTGCAAATGCTCTCATTAGAGCAACTGGCACCTATTGAAATCAGTACTTTGTTAAACGCTAAAGATCGTACTACCCTCAAAAATGCGGCTAAAGAATTTCAAGATAAAAATACAGGTATTGAAGAATGGGGCGAATTAAGCGGGGGTGTTGTGCGTTATCAAGGACGCTGGATCATTAAAGGACATTATCCAATTAACGAAAGGGGATACACCCAATTTGAGATACCTATTGCTACGCCTAAAAGTTTAGTGTTCCATGATGGACTCTATCCCGATTGGCAAACGATCAAAAAACAGGTGCCGGATGCGATTGATGCGTTTAGCTCACAAGCTAAGGATCTTTTGGTCGTACTAACTTCTGGCGGACATTTATTAGCTTTTACCCTCCTTGATGGTAAAATCAGTCAAAAACCTGCTTTGCATATTCTTTTTAAACAACCCGTGACGCTCATAATGGCGCGTTGGGCGGAAGGGCAATATGTATCTAACTGGACCCAGGAAATCCAAAACTTAGGTCCAAAACCTCAAAAAAGTTGGTTTACTCACATTGAAATTCCTACTGTTGAAGAAGCGCCTAAAACAGTTGGAATCGTTGTCACACAAAACACAAATTTGAATCTTCGTCAAGGCATTGGTCAACACACCAAGCCCATTGCAAAAGTCCAAAAAGGGACGAAAGTCAAATTATTAGATGTATTAGGTCAATGGTACAAAGTCCAATTGGACAATGGACTGACCGGGTATGCTCAAAGTGACTATGTAAAGCTTTTACCTAAACTGCCTTATGTCAAATCGGCTTGCCCTATTGATAATTGTACTTATGGACAATGGACACTCAGCCAATTGACGACACTTTATGCGACACCTTCCTTTAAAGGGGACTCATTGGGAAGTTTAAAAGCAAAACAAACTGTGCAAGCAGTTCATGGCAAAATACATACTTCACAATTTGGTGAAATAGAAGTGACTCAATCCGAGGTAAAACTCACGGACGATAACCAAGATTTGACTTTACATCAAGGCGATAGACTTTTTGATCTAGAACCCGTCGGTTTAGGTATGCACGTTGTGTGGTATAACGGTGAACTTTACTATTTAAATAATGCTTGGGAACCAAAAATAGCCAGTGGAGATTTATGGGGCAAACTTATCACTGAACGTAAAACTGATTGGTGGGTTAAAGTTGATGTACCGGAAAAAAACCTCAGTGGTTGGATTGTGAATCCAAATGCAGCTGCTATAAATCGTCGCAATTAAATTGTTTTGGTGATGCTAAAGAAAACCTGCCAGGTCTTAAAGACCTGGCAGGTTTATACAGCACTAATTAACATTAGGACAAAAGACACATCTGTTGTCAGGTTTGACTTGAGATAAAGCCTTTTCAAGGTGAATAACTAGCATTTCTAATTCAGCTGTTATTTCCAATATACCGTTAATTAACTCTACTTTTCCACTGCAAAAGATAAAGACACAACTCGTCCATGACGTAATACTTCCAAATCAATCCGGTTAGCTGTAGCAAGTTGCTGTACCACCCCTAATCCTTTAAGAGGAGAGTCCATTTTTACGCCGTTGATACCGGTAAGTATATCACCTGATTGCAAGTCAAACTGTGACAATAAGGTCGTATCTTTACCAGGTTTGAGACGATATCCCACAAAACGACCACCTTGATTGACCGGAAAAAGCCGCACTAATTTCATTAAACGACTTGGGTTAGTTTTCAATTCGCGTTGGTAAAGTCCCAATAATTTTTCAGGTTTGATTTTGTCTTCTTTTTGCCTTCTTTTTACTTCAACAGATTCTTTAATTTTATGGGTTGTTATTTTCTGGGTACCTATAAGATGCAAAGTTTCTTTTTGCCCATTTTTTAGCAAAATAACCTGTTTAGGATAAATTTTATGGAGTACCACGCCATTGGATAAGGGTTGACCAATGCGGTAAGCCGCACTTTTGCCAGATTTCGCCGCAATCATTGCCCTGGAAATATGCGGATTAGAAGAATAATAAATGCCCTGTAATTTTAAATTGAGCTTGGTGTCAGGGTGAGTTTTTTTAATTTGCGTCGCAAATTGCAACTTAATTTTAGATTTGCCAAATAATTGGGTTCCAACTAGGGTAGAAATATCGATTGCTTGCTTAGAAAAACGGGTGTTAAGAAGAGTTGGAGAAGAAAAAAATTTTTGGTCCTTAATTTGCATATATAAGGGAAGTTTGTTGAGTAAGATGAGTAGCAACTGTATTGTACAGTAGCCAAGTATAGCAGCCAGTACAATATTGACAAATGCACTCAATCCTCTAGATAAGGTTAAGCTAATCATTTGATTATTTATTTCGATAAGGGGGTCAAAAAAGTGTACACAGGTTTTTAATAAACGGTAATCTATTTCAATTTCAATTTAACTTAACTTAGGAATTTTTCACTTATGAAAACGTATATCTCATTAGGCATTTTGCTTGCTTTCGTTTATACAATAAATAATCTTACCTACGCAGAAGAATATATTGATCCAAGCTATTATAATGAAGGCTGTTTTGAAGGATGTGACGAATCCGATCAACCAGAACAGGTTATTCCTCAAGAAGAACCGGCACCGCAAAACTATGAATTAACGAGTGATGAAATGGTAACAGAAAACAATGATGTAGAAGAAACCACTAATTCTTTTCTTATGACTGCTCAACCAGTCAAAAAAGATGAATTAACAAGTGATGAAATGGTAACGGAAAACAATGACGTAGAAGAAACGGCTAATTCTTTTATTATGACTACTCAACCAGTCACAAAAATAGATGTAAAAACTCAACCCGGTGTGGTAACAATTATTAACATCAGTGGGAATTATGATCAGACAGCTCAGTTGATTTTGGTTTCTTTAAATGGTCAAGTTGCTGATAATAAAGATGGTACATTGACTTATATTTCTAATCTTCATTTTAGAGGAATTGAACAGATTAAGTATACATTATTATATAAAAATGGAAAAACCTTTACTTTTAAAGTGATGGTTGAAGTGAGATTAATTGAGAAAGAGCAAATGCCCGCGCAATGTTCCATTTATGCAGTTCACGATGATGGCATTAGCGATTCACAATTGTTAGTTATTGAACCTAACCAGGAATATAACACAGTTACATTGGGTCATTTGTATAAAAAGCTTGACATAGAAGGTTTGGAGATAGATCCCATAACCAAGCAGCTTTATGCTATTTCAAGTATTGGTACCTCGCGTGACTCTAATGTTTTTGATGGATATTTCTATAATGTGAATCCCAAAACGGGTGATTTAACAGTAGTGGGTGATACCGGTTTCAGTAACACAACTGCTTTGGCTTTTCACCAACAAGATGGTACGCTGTGGGCTTGGTCAAATAGGGGTGCTAAAGATGGTTCTGACAATAGTGGAATCATTCAGATTGATCCAAAGACGGCTAAAAGTACTTTAGTTGTTTCAGCAAATGAACTGTTTGGCAAAAAATCTAAAGTCAAAAGGATTGAAAGTTTAGCTTGGAATAGCGAAGGGACAATACTCTACGCAGGCGAAAATAGTAATTTATGGGCTTATGATGGTGAGACATTTGAAAAACAATGTACCAACTTGCCGGGAAAAGCCGAAGCTTTAGAAACGCTGAAAGATGGTATGTTATTGTTTACGCTTCATAATCGGGCAGGCGATCTGTTGTCAGTTTACTATGATCCTGAAAATTGTCAAGTAGTTGATACGCCTTTGGCAAAGATAGATGGTTACTATGATATAGAGTCCCTCGCATGGTCATTGGATTGTCAAAACACGGTAGAAGATATTTTAGCACTTCAGTTGGCTAAAATTTTAGGGGCAGATAATGTACGTTTGGAAAAAGAGGGTACGTTATTTGTGGAATTAGATGGGCAAGTGCATCAAGGTCTTCTAGCGGGTTCATTAACGCAGGTAGAAACACCAGAAATTTTATCATTAGCACCGCTTGGAAAAGATGTGAATGGTGACGGTTATAATGATTTTAAAATCACCTATTCTGATGGACAAGAACAAAAAGTGTTTTATCTTGGTGTCGTCCAATAAATAAAATATCTGAATCAGGATTATCATGATTGGATCGTTAAAAATTAACCATATTGGCTAAAATATAACCAGTATGGTTAAAAATTAACCATCATACACTATAAATTGGGAAAACGATAAATCAGAAATAACCGTATCATAAGGCATTTACTTTAAAATAAAAATTGATAATAAAATCAATGAGATATAATCATTTCTACTTTATTAGAATAATAACTTATATATTAGAATAACAATAATTGAGTGCTTATTAGAATATTAGAATATTAGAATATTAGAATATTAGAAATACTGGAATGTATTTTGCTTAATATAAATAGTACCCACAAAAATGGGTTATAAGCATAAGTTAATTTATACAATTAAATAATAGGAATATTAATGATGAAAACCAAACGTTTGATGACTTTAGTGATAGCCTCTGCCTTTTTATTGTCTGCATCAATTGCGATGGCAACAGTTACAACCGCCAATCAAATATGCAATAGTCAAGCTATTATCTTAGCTCAAGATGATAGTGCTCCGACAGATGCAAAAGAATCTGAGATTATAATTGACTTTGATTGTGGTTGTTGAAGTATGATTAAAGTCATATCTTTTGTAGGGTGGGCAAATCATACTCACCCTGCTTTAAAAACTAACCCATCAACCCAATTCCTAACAAACTAAACAATACTGAAAAGATAGCATCTACTACAATCACTAGAAAAATAGATTGTACTACGCTAATTGTCACTTGTTTGCCTACCACATCTGCCCCCCCTTCTTTAATTTGAAAACCTTGATAACAGCCAACTAATGCAATGATAGCTGCAAAAACAGGGGCTTTACCGATACCAATTAAATAATTCGTCAAAGAAACCGATTCCGGAAAACGCGCTAGATAATCAGTCATACTGACATCAAATGATAAACTGGCTATGATCATACTGCCAAAAATACCTGCGATATCAGCATAAGCACTTAATAATGGCATCAAAATAATCATGGCTAATAATTTAGGCACAACTAATAATTCCATTGGCGCAATTCCCAGGGTACGAAGGGCATCAATTTCTTCCGTGAGGTGCATGGTAGCAATTTGCGCCGTATAAGCGGAACCGCTACGCCCTGCTACAATAATCGCCGTTAATAACGGTGCCATTTCACGTAACATGGTTATGCCAACCAAATCAACAATAAAAATGTTAGCACCATAAGTGCTTAACTGAGAACCGCCCTGATAAGTCAACACTATCCCTGTTAGGAAAGACAACAAGCCTACAATCGGCATCGCGTTTAAACCTGCATCGTGTAAATTAGTCAATAGAGCTTGCCAACGAATATGAGAAGGTGATAGCAAGGATCGTAACAATACGATAAAAGTTTCCCCGACAAAGGCTAAAAAATCCATCATTTGAATTAAGCGTTGATATGTATCCCGCCCAAGACTTTCTAGGAAATGATAGGATTTTGGAGGCATAACCGGTGATTGCACACTCGCATAGTTTGCGACTATTTGCAATAAATCAGCATGATGCGCTTTTAAGCCTTGTAAAGTAATAGATTGTGCTGCTTTTTCTAAGCCTTGTTGGGTGCGAAATAGCAGCAACGCACCCGCCGTATCCATCGTTTTGATGGCACTTCCATCAAAAGTAATAGCCGAAATCTTTCCATACGAAAATTGTATTCGAGATTTAAGTTTTTCTTCAAGAAATTCAAGCCTTGAAAGCTGTCGCTCCAATTGGTCAATGCCATCCAAAGTCCAATCGCCATCACAACGTATTATGTTTTCTTGTTCGGTTATTTCTAAACTGGCTTTCGTTATTTTTTGAGAAAGCTTAATCATTATTTAATCGTCTTTCCTAAGATTACAATTGCAATAAGCATTAAGATTATCATTAAAACTAAAAAAACTTGTGTATTATCTTGATTTAAATTTTGCTCAGAATGCTCATGCTTGAAAGTGGTTGTGGGTGAAAAATTGTCGGTGACGATTTGAAATTGTAAATCACCTGCATATTTTAATTCAATAGATTCCGCCGATGAATGCCAATTTGGAAATAATACCATTAGTTCTTCTGGTGCCACAGGAATATGTAAATTCATATTTTGAGAAAGGGTTGCTGTAGTTTCACACGGTTCTGCCGTTTTATCTTTGAAACCATAATGTTTGACTTTAAATAATTTATCGGATATAAGTTCTAAATCTGCCCAGAGCATTATCGGTATCCCATGAGAAGGGCTATAGTACAAAGTGGGAATATGCATGATTTTTGAAAAAAAAGTTGCCTGTTCACATTCTTCAAGCGTTTCTTCAAGACTTTCTTCAACCGTTTCTTCAAGGCTTTCTTCAAGCGTCATTTTAACTATGAAATGTCGTGTACCTGAAAAATTAAAGTGGATTTCTTGATCGATTTTAGCTGAAATGTTTATCCATAATGTATTGCTATCTTCAAATGCGGTTTCGACTGTTGTTCCCGATGGAAATGTGTAATTGATTTTGCCAATATTGGGAAAATTGAGGGTTGGTGGAACGTAAACCACAAACGTGGGTGTATTTTTTGGGATTAATATTTCTTCATGCTCACCTTGGACGGTGAATAAGGGTACACCCAAATTTTTGGTTTCAAAACGCCATCTTAGTGTCTCATCCCCCAAATTGCTAGTGTATTCTACCTTTGCCCAATAAGCCCTGTTCCAGTCTAAACGTTTTAAGGGAAATAGCGCGTATTGAAGTGTTGAGAATTTACCATTAGGATCAGTGCTTTGACTCAAAAGCCGAGTGGGTTGGACTTCGCTGTTATCTTGTTCTCGATATAGCTTAAATGTGCTGATATTAACTTGGGTAAATACTAAAGGATTAAATTGGATCGAAATGGGATAACCCGATATAGAGTAATCGGGCAACGGATCGGGAGATTCCTCAAAAAAAACGGGCGGGACATTATTGGAGTCACTCACTGGCCATACGACAATGTTTGGATTATTGCCCATTGCTTTTACTTTGACATTTTCAAATGTGTTGGCATTTATATTAATGTTGGGTTCACAGATATTTAAATAATAGTGTCCACTCCCTGAAAAAGCGGGTCCCTCACAAAGCGCGTTATATTCAGTATTGCCCATATTATAGGTATAAGCACTATAACTATTAGGATCTTCAAGTGACACTTTGGCAATACCAATACCGATTTCATTGTGAACAAAGTCTAAAAAACCAAAGCGATGGTAAATGGCACTCATCAGTCGGTCAATAGAATCAATACTGTTTGCATTATAATCAATACTGTTTGCATTTCCCGTAGAGACATTTTCTGAAACAGATAAACTGCGATAACCTGCGTTTATCGTCCGATCTTTTGGAGAAACGCCTGTAAACCTAAAGGTTCCATGAGCCTCATAATGACCCGTCATAAAATTATCAGCTAAATAGTTAGCATGATTAAAAGCGGCTATTTCAAGTTGGGGATTTTGTGAAAATTCTGTTAAACCCGCGCTGGCTCTGAGTTGGTTTAAATAAACATAAGCTTTGTCTAAACTTTGAGGCTCAAAAACACCTGCCAGTGCGATTTCTAGAGCCAATAGCAAAGAAAATAAAAGGGGAAATTTGAAATAAATCATTTATGTCGATACGAAACGGCGTAATTGTGAATAAATAAAGAACAATACCTGAACTACATCAGAAAATATTGGGATGAAAAAATTGGCAAAATCATGACAAATTTAACACCCCATCATTTTATAAACGAAGTTTCATTTTTCTGCTTCAATCATCCGCTTAAATCGGGTAGCCCCACAATTTTGGCAAACAGGAATATAGTCAGGCTGATGAAAATGCACTGGATGAGTACACTGTTCACAATATAAAGTACCAAGTGCGGTTATTTCACCGCTGTTCCAGTCAATTGCTTGATGAGCACGTTCAGCCAGATTTTCTAATTCTTGTCGAGTGTGATCAACCATCATACTAAACATACTCAACAAACGTTCTTCGATTAATTCCAAATCAAAACGCATCCAATCTGCTAAAACTTGTTCAGTGCTGATTATAAAATCAGCGGCATCTTGTAAATCCCGACGTAAATAATCACCAATCCGATCAGCCTCTTCATGAGTCAGTTCATTCAATTCAACAGCACGCTCAATTGCCCCTTGAATATGCTGTTGCAAATTTTTTGTGGTGGATTGTTTTTGCGTTTTATCAACCCGCGTCATCATTTTCTGATAGGCGGGAAGGAGATGCTCTTTAGTTTTTTTGTCTGCAACGCTCATGTTTGAAATCCTTATTGATAAGATATTGGAAATAAGATCGTTCTGCTTTTTTGAGATTGAGTTTAAATAACACGCGCTCTTAATAAATCGTGTATGTGTAATACACCTGTCAATGTTTGTTGTTTTTCTACAACTAGCAACACGGTGATTTGATCACTTTGCATAATACTTAAAGCTTCAATGGCTAAACAATCAGCGTCGATTCTTTTATACTCCGTTGTCATGACTTCTGTTATAATTGTATTATGAATATCAAGCTGTTTATCAAGCGCACGGCGTAAATCACCATCGGTGAAAATGCCAGCGATATCTAGCCCTTGATTAACAATAGTTGTCATGCCTAAGCCTTTTCGAGTCATTTCGAGTAAAGCATCACGCAAAGTAGCAGTGATGTGGACAATAGGCATTTCATCGCCTGTGTGCATAATATCGTGTACTAATAACAATAGACGACGTCCTAAACGTCCGCCTGGATGGGAACGCGCAAAATCTTCTGCACTAAATCCTTTCGCTTCAAGTAGTGCTATGGCTAAAGCATCTCCCATAACCAATGCGGCGGTTGTACTGGACGTGGGTGCTAGTCCCAATGGACAAGCTTCTTTTTCAACGCTCACATCAATATTAATGGTAGCCGCTTTTGCTAATGTTGAATACGAATTACCCGTTAAACTAATTAAAGGTACGCCTAAGCGTTTGATCAGAGGTAAGATCAGTAAAATTTCTTCCGTTTCACCCGAATTTGATAAAGCTAAAACCATATCTTTAGGGGTAATCATTCCAAAATCACCATGACTAGCCTCACCTGGGTGTACAAAAAAGGCGGGACTGCCGGTACTGGCTAAAGTCGCGGCGATTTTACTGCCAATATGTCCAGATTTACCCATGCCTATAACGACAATGCGTCCTTCACACTGAAGCATAAATTCGCATGCTTCTACAAATGCATCATTAATTCGGTTAGTGAGTGCTGCAATAGCTTGATTTTCAGTTTCTATTACCGCCAAGCCTAAAGCGCGTATTTTATCAGCAGACTTTAACATAGTTTAACATAAACAATTAAATAGTTACTATATATAATAATGGTGAGAGCTTATTTATCATAACATTAATACAATCATACATATTTTAATATTTCAAAATGACTCCTCAAAATTCTCAGATGGATTTTTATGCTGTGATGGGTAATCCAATTGCTCATAGTCAATCGCCACTGATTCATACTGCTTTTGCCCAACAAACAGGGCAAGTTTTGCAATATAATGCGATTTTAGTGAATACCAGCAAATTTGTAGTCGCTGTCAAAACCTTTCAAGCTCTTGAGGGTAAAGGTTTAAATGTCACTGTTCCTTTTAAACAAGCCGCCTGGACATTAGCTGAACAACGGAGTACACATGCAGAACTCGCAGGGGCTGTTAATACTTTATGGTTTAATGAGCAAGGTGTTTGCTATGGCGAAAATACGGATGGTATTGGCTTAGTACGCGATTTAACTCAAAATCATGGCTGCCAGATTGAAGGGCAGCGCGTGTTGATACTTGGTGCCGGGGGTGCCGTGCGGGGTGTATTGGAACCATTATTAGCAGCCGCACCTGCTCAGTGTGTTATTGCTAATCGCACCATATCTAAGGCAAAAACGTTGGCAAATTTATTTGCCACCTTGGGCAATATCACCACATCCCCTTATAACGCATTACCAGGGCAATCTTTTGATATAATTATCAATGGTACTTCGGCGAGTTTACAAGGGCAACTTCCTCCATTGCCTAAAACTTTATTAACACCAGGCGGGTGGTGTTATGATATGATGTATGCTAGCACTCCAACGCTTTTTATGCAATGGGCAAAAAAACAAGGGGCTGCGTATGTCTTAGATGGTTTAGGTATGCTAGTAGAACAAGCAGCAGAGTCATTTTATTTATGGCGTGGAGTAAAACCTGAAACGGCACCTGTCATTCAAAAAGTGCGAAAGCAGATTATTTCATGACATCATAAATATACTGCACACAGGCATAACTTAAACTTTTATGTAGGGTGGGCAAAGTCTTTTTTTTGCCCACCTGCCTCATTGAAAAAAGTATTGATGACATATGAAAAAGGAAATAATAGATGTGTTTAGCTGTGCCTATGCAGATTAAAGAAATCAATGGTTTCAATGCTCGTTGTGAAGCGAAAGGGGTTGAGCGGGAGGTTAGTTTATTTATGATGCAACATGATTCCCTCGTTCTGGGTGATTATGTTTTAGTCCATGTGGGTTATGCGATTCAGAAAATCACGCTCCAAGATTATCGTTCCACATGGGAAATTTATGACGAGATATTAGCAACTGAACATGCATGAATTATCTATTTGTCAAGCCCTGCTGAAACAGGTTTTAGACATTGCAACCGATTATCCTGGTCATCAAGTTGAATCCATCACTTTAAAAATAGGGCATTTATCGGGTGTCGAACCAAAGCTATTGGAACCGGCTTTTCCACTCGTGAGTACCGGAACTTTGGCAGAAACGGCTAAGTTGATGATTGAATCTTTACCGGTTAAAATACGCTGTTTACAATGTGGTGCCGAATCAGCTCCTCCTCCTAATCGCTTACTATGCCAGCACTGTGGTCATTGGCAGACACAATTGCTTAGTGGTGATGAGATGCTTCTAGCCAGTATTGAATTTAGGACGTAAATTCTATCACGTATTGTAGGGGCAGACCTACGTGTCTGCCCACTGCTAACCCTTTGCAGGAAGGCAAACATAAAACCAACTCCCGACTCCCACTTCACTTTCAACACCTATTGTGCCACCACATTGTTCGATTAAGTCTTTACACAATACTAAACCCAAACCATTGCCCTTTTCGCCAGCGGTACCATAAGTAAAATCTATGTTGACTTTGAATAGCTTGTCAATGTCTTCTGGTTTGATGCCAATGCCTGTATCAGAAATAGATATTTCAACTAAGTTGTTTTCTACTTGTTCGGCAAAGACTCGTATTGTACCCGATGCCTCAGTGAACTTTATCGCATTTGATATTAAGTTTCTGAGTACGGTATTGAACATGTTTACATCGGCAAAAACCGATATTTTTTCATCAACAATTGCAACAAGCTCGATCTTTTTGCGCTCTGCCTTGTCGTATAGCAATTCAATATTCCGAGCAATTAAATATTGTAAGATGATTTTAGTAAGTCGTAACCTTGAGTAGCTGCTTGCAGCAACATTTGAAGCCAGTTTTCTCTTGTTTCAACATCAGGTAGCGTTTTTTTATTCGTTAATAATTGAGCAATACTTTGCATTCCACCGAGTATGCCATTTAAATCATGGCTAATGATGGAGAAAAGCTTGTCTCTTGTGGCAATGGAATCTCGCAGTTTTTCTTTTACCATTTGGAGTTCAAGGTGCGTATTGACGCGAGTGAGCAACTCCTTTTCATTAAAAGGTTTAGTGACATAATCCACTGCCCCTAATTCCAATCCTGCAATCACTTCCTCTTTTTCCGTCTTGGCAGTGAGGAAAATAACAGGAATATTTGCCAATGTCGCGTCTTGCTTTAATCGCCTACACGTTTCAAAACCATCTATACCAGGCATTATAATATCCAGCAAAATGAGATCAGGACGTTTTTTTTTAATGGCTTCCAATGCCAGCGCACCACGGGGATAATTTGAACTTTTTAAAACTCAACTTTCAAAAACTGGGTTTCTAAAATGTTAAAACTACAAGAATTGTATATAATAAAAGATTTATCATCAACTTAATTATACTAAAAAAACCAAGTTTTTTTGGGTTTCTAAAATGTTAAAAAAATTATGAACAGTCTATTAGCACCTTTAAAAGCCCTAAGTTTTATTGGGCGAGAGTCGGTGACTTTACCTATTGAACCACGCCCTGCGACACCAAATTATCGTGGTTTTCATGTCAATGATTGGAAAAAGTGCATTGGTTGTGGTACGTGTCGTACTATCTGTGATAATCATGCTATTTCCATGATAGATATTGAAGATTTGCCTAGTGATCCAATAAAGGGTGTGAAACCTCGCCGCCCTGCGGTTGATTATGGGCGATGTTGTTGGTGCGCCCTGTGTGTAGATATTTGCCCTACTGGCTCCCTGGCATTATCACGAGAATATGTGCATATTGATTTTGATTTAGATAGCTTTTTTTTCCTCCCTGATGAAAATGGAATGCACGGCTTAGGTTTTGAAACAGGTTGGGCAAAATCAAACGATTCCGATTTGCTTGATTTGAAACGTCAGGACATGCCAGAATTAGGACCTGAACAGCGGCTAGATTCTTATGCTGAAATTGTCCATGGTTTTGACGATCAAACGGCTTTATTGGAATCATCGCGTTGTATTCAGTGCAATCTATGCCATGATGCCTGTCCAACTCACATGCACGCGCCGGAATATATTCGCGCCATTTGGGCAGGTGAAATGGAAGAAGCAGTGCGGCAAATTTATCGCACCAATCCATTAGCCAATATCTGTGGGCGTATATGTACGCACCGCTGTGAAACAGCTTGTTCAATTGGGCGGCGCGGTGAACCAATTAGTATCCGTTGGCTAAAACGCTATGCGATGGATAAAGTTTCCCATGAGCGGATTAAGGAAATTGCCTTGGAGGGAAAGGAAACGGGTAAAAAGAGTCAAAAAATAGCCATTGTTGGCTCTGGACCAGCAGGTTTAACTTGCGCCTACGATTTAGCGCGTCAAGGTTATACCGTGACAATTTTTGAATCCCTTGCACAACCAGGGGGTATGATGCGTTATGGTATCCCAGAATATCGTTTGCCCTACGATAAAATTGATGAAGATATTGATGTGATTCAAGCGATGGGCGTTGATATTCGTTGTAACACCCCTATTGGTCATGAACTGACGATGGCAGAAGTTGAAAAGGATTATGACGCGACACTCATCGCAACCGGCTTGCATGGTGGACGCTCGACACGGATACCTGGGACGGTTCATCCTAAAGTCTATTCTGCCATAGACTTACTGCGGAAAATGACTTTAAAAGAAAAAATTGAGGTGACACCTAATATCGCGGTGATTGGAGGAGGTAATGTGGCTTTTGACATTGCTCGTAGTTTAGCTCGTTCACAGCGTTCTCAGTTTGGTGAAGTGAATATCACGGTTGTCGCCTTAGAGGCTCGTGATAGTATGCTTGCTGATGAAAGCGAAGTGATTGAGGCGAATGAAGAGGGCATTCAATTCCTAGCCAGTCGCGGACCACGTTGTTGTGTGGTAAAAGAGGGGACTTTAAGCGGTTTAGAAACGGTCCATTGTCTCTCTATTTTCGATGAGGAGGGACGTTTTCATCCCAGTTATGATGATAGCGATGTCATGTTCCATGAAGCAGATATGGTCGTAGAAGCGATTGGGCAAGCACCGCAAATAGAATTTTTAGGTAAAGAGTTGATTGAACGGTTAAAATGGGATAAGCGGGGCTGTCCCATCATCAATGCCGATGGTCGCACCTCAGAAACCTGGCTATGGGCAGCCGGTGATATGGTAAAAGGACCAGATGTGATTCATGCCATTGCTGCTGGACACCGTGTTGCCAGTAATATCCATCAACATTTGACAAGTACCAAGGAGGAATAATACATATGACTGAAAAATAGATACATGAAGGCGAAGGTTACCAGAAACTCAAAAAAGCGTCACGTTGAGCTATTCCAAGGGCTAAAGCAACATCCTCAATTTTCGGAACAGATCAAAACACCACCCAGTGATCATCGCTTTTCTGATTATGTCCAAACGCCCAAATTAAGCGATTTACCGGATAACCAGGGTATTTTGCAATACGCGCTAGGGCGGGAACAAGCTGCGATAGAACAATACAGCGCCTCGTCAAGGTAACATCCATGGTCCAATTCAGGACCTCTTTCGCTACCTCGCACAAGAGGAATTAAAGCATAAACAGGAATTAGAAAAACGCTATTATGAATTAGTTCATAGTGGTGGTGTGTAGTACAATATGGGATTTTTGCTTCCCACAAAGTAGGGCAATCCGTCGGGTTGCCCTGAGTAGTCATCGGAAATAAACATCAAACCGTGTATTTTTGCCCTGAATGCAATAACGGGGTAACATATCACCTAATACCGGGGCAAGTTTAGGGCGTTTCACCACGACTCGTTGTTGAGTATTGTCCAATGCCATTTTTAATAACGCGGACGCATCCCAGTCATCACCTACCACCGCTCGAAATAGTCGCATTTCTTTTTTGACGAGAGCCGATTTTTTGCGATGGGGGTACATTGGATCTAAATAAATAACATCGGGTTGCTGGTTGAGAGAAAGTTGGGGAAGCCAATTTTGTGCATCACCGTGAATCAGTTGTAAATGTTCAGTGATAAAAGTGCCTATTTTAGGCTCAGCCTGGACCCGTTTTAGACCATCAGTTAATAAGGCAGCAACGACTGGGGAACGTTCTAGCATTTGGACATGACAACCTAAACTGGCTAATATAAACGCATCACGACCTAATCCAGCGGTTGCATCTAAAACCGTAGGAATCGCACCGTGTTTTATTCCAATGGCTTTCGCTATTGCCTCTTTTCCTCCTTTTCTTCGACGATAGCCTAATGTGCCCTTGATAAAATCGACATAAATAGGTCCTAACTTGGATGTCATATCACGCAATTCTAAACGCGCATCGGTTAGATATAATATGAAAGGTAAGTCCGGTGGCGCGGTATCAATCACAGGTAATTGAAAAGTCGCCGCTATTTGATGAGCCGTTTCGTATAAGTGCGGTGCTGCGGGTTGAATAGGTATCACTATTTCTGATCTCGGAATTTGCTTTGCGAGCCAAGTTTTACCAAGGCGATTCTATCACTGCCATTAAGTATCGGGCCGACACACAGGTCTGCCCCTAAAAAATTCAACGTATTCATTGACTGTAGGGGCGAACCGCGTGTTCGCCCTCTCTTAACTTAATGGCATTGAGGCGATTTTATCAGTTGAATAATTGGGGTCAGAGTAAAATTAATATAACTGGCGGTTCACTGCTTGTACGCCAACGTTGGATCGTCGTGTGTAGAGGAAATGATCAATTAATGTGACTCTGACCCCAATTATTCCAAACTGATTTTGCTTTGGGTCGTTTTAGCCAAGCGATTAAGACACTGCAAATTAATCATGAAAATTTTCAGTGGCGTTTAAATCATCAACACCATGAGGAAACAGCATGGCAACTTGATTGGCAGAGTGATAGTCAATATCCGCCGCTGTTAGAACCTTTGTATATAGGGCTAGAAAGCTTAAAGAATCATG
>QNES01000029.1 GCA_003645255.1 Gammaproteobacteria bacterium | reverse complement strand
TTTAGAAGTACAGCTTTTTAGTCAGGATAAAATTCCTTGGGAAAAACTAGCCTTTCCAGTCATACGCAAAACTTTAACCCATTATTTTCAAGATCGCGTCGTTAATCAATTTCCCGTGCATGTCAGTGAAATGATTCCGCCGGTTGCCTGAAAGGGCAATCACAAGGGCAGAAATACCCTTTTTTGAAAAAATCGACGGAAAACCATGATTGCGATATTTGGTGCATGACGCTATCACTTATGCAGCCTACGCTTGCTAATCTATGAGAAAAATGTTATCAAACTCAGAATTGATGAGTCTAAAGTACTTTTGGTTCAAATGCGTTTGTCAATAAGAATTTTCACTTTTTTCAAGTACACTCCAATCCGTCAACTTAAATCATCAAGTCGAGTAAAGCACATCATTGTTATACTACTAACGGGTAAATTTTGGACTTTTTTTTAACGGTTGGTGGGCTACATAAAAATCTACATAAAAATCCAAATTTCAGCCGTTTAAAGTATAAATATTTTATCACATACCGTTTAAAATGAAAAGGGCGTAAAATAAAAAAAAAGGTCAATCTGAATGAGGCAGCCGTTGCACAGACTTTAGGGACCTACATACATGGTAAATGTCGGGTTACGTTTTTTTGCTGCGCAAAAAAATCTAACCCGACCTACCTGGCTACGTGAACCGTGATTTTTGGTAGAGGCAATCCCTTGTGGTTGCCCTTAACTTAATGGCATTGGAGCGTAGGGTGGGTAGAGTGAAAACGAAACCCACCTGATTCTACAACCGTTGCTCTAACTTCTGTAAGCGTTCTGGTGTTCCAACATCTATCCATTGCCCTTGATAATGCTCGCCACTCACTTGCCCTGCTTGCATCGCTTTGATTAATAAGGGAATTAAGGAAAAACTCCCAGGGGTGCAGTTTTTAAATAAATCCTGGTGATAGACACCTATACCGCTAAATGTGAGGCGTGGCGCACCTTCTTGATAAACCTGGTGATTAATCAGGCAAAAGTCGCCTTTGGGATGGTGTTCGGGATTGTTAATTAAGATAAGGTGGGCAAGTTTGTTTAAGGGGCGGCGCAATTGTGCAAAGGGGTAATCACACCAAACGTCACTATTGACAACTAAAAAAGGGGCGTTACCTAATAGGGGTAATGCCTGAAAAATACCTCCGCCTGTTTCTAATGCTTTACTTTCCGGGGAATAATGTAAATGCGCCCCATAAGCTTGCCCATCACCTAAAGCGTGTTCAATCTGTTCGCCTAAGTAAGCATGGTTAATGACAATGTTTGTTAATCCGGCAGTGACGAGACGTTTTATAATATATTCAATGAGACATTGCCCTGCGATTTTTAATAATGGTTTAGGTGTGGTATCTGTTAAAGGGCGCATTCGTTCCCCTCGCCCGGCAGCAAGTATCATTGTTCGCATTTTAAACTTTTTCCTGTCAGGTTTATACCGGTTTATGCCAATGCCTGTTGAACTTCTATCACTAATTGATGTAAAGTAGCCAGTTCTGGATAGTCAGCACTTACTTCTACTATATAATTCAGTGTTCTAGGAATGTCTTTTAAATATCCAGATTTGCCATCACGATGATATAAACGCGCAAAAATGCCGCTGGCTTTTAAGTGCCGTTGTATGCCCATCCAATCAAACCAGCGTAAAAATTGTATTTGATTAACACTTTTTAATATCCTTAGTGGTTGAATTTTGGTATAATAATATTCCATCCAGCCATGAATTTGTTCACGCGACCACATAATATAACAATCTCGTAATAATGAAACCAAGTCATAAGTTATTGGACCCTTTACGGCATCTTGAAAATCCAAAATGCCAGGATTATGCTGGGGAACAACCATTAAATTACGGGAATGATAATCACGATGTACAAAAACTTGGGGCTGGGATAAGGCGGATGTGCTTAATAATTCAAAACAGTTTTCCAAATTGGCTCGCTTGGGGGGTGATAGTGGTAGGTTAAGGTGTTTATCTAACAGCCAGTCGCTAAATAAATTCATTTCCTTATGCAATAATTGATGATCATATAAGGGTAAACCTTCACTGGAAATATGAGTTTGCATCCGTACTAAAGCATCTAAAGCTTCACAGTATAAGCTTTCAACCCTTGCCTTAGTTAAAGCCGGTAAATATACAGATGAGCCTAAATCGGTTAATAATAAGAAACCTTGTTCAAGATTGCTTTCCAATATCCTGGGGGCATTTAAACCACTCGCTTGTAAACGCTGTGCGACATCAATAAAGGGGCTACAATTTTCCTTGTCGGGCGGTGCGTCCATAACAACATAAGAGGTATTGTTTACCGTTAACCGAAAATAACGACGGAAACTTGCATCATTAGTAATAGCAACTAACTGTGGGCTATTAATACCCATTAAATTTTGTAACCAATCTTGCAATAAGTTGAGACGTTGAGGCATGAGTTTAATGATTAATGGTTAATGGTTAATTCAAATATCTAAAAAATTATTTTTTGAATGCTATTCGCTGAACTATATAAGCCTAACTATTTGTAATATATAGTCATTTTAATTTTTGTTGATCAATTTATGCGTTTTCAATGATTTGACAGGATAATACTTTAGCATTATACTTGGTAATTAATAGTCACAAAAACTTGATTTTTCATAAAAGGAGAATTTTAAATTATAATTGTTCAAATAAATAATAAGGGCGAAATAAGGGCGAACACTAAAGGGAGCCTACATGAATCTGTAAATATCGTTTTTCAAATAAATAATTTCACTAAGAATAACCCACGTTTTTTGAAAAAATGCAGGTGAATAAGAATTTATTTTTCTGAACATCTATAGATTTGATGTTCTAGTTTTTAAAGTCAAAAGGCTTCAAAAAATACTATTTTACCAAAAATAGTATTTCTAAGGGCAACCTATATCCCTTTATTTTCTAACAAAACAAAAAATTTGAACATTGAGTATATAACATCTTGTAGGGGCAAACCTGTGTGTTTGCCTCCCTTTGATTAAATTATTTTTCTGAACATCCATTTATAATTAGAATTAAATAAAAGACTAGAAATATAATTACTTTTATTATATACTAATTTATAATTACAAAAAAATGTTTTCAATATTGATTTATTGAAATGTTGATTTATTGATAGGGAGGAAGCATTCAAATTATGTCATACGCACTCACATTAAATATGCAACTTGCTGTTCCTGGCGCGACTATCGAAGGCTATGCTAAGGCTGTGAAAACGATTCCGATACTCAGTGCTGATGAGGAACGTAGGATAGCAGAGGTTCTACATCAAAACAATGATTTTGAGGCGGCACGTACACTCGTGTTGTCGCATTTGCGATTTGTGATGCACATTGCTCAGAGTTACCGGGGTTATGGTTTATCACAATCGGATCTGATTCAGGAGGGCAATATTGGTTTGATGAAAGCTGTGAAGCGTTTTGATCCTGGCGTTGGGGTACGCTTAGTTTCGTTTGCTGTGCATTGGATACGGGCAGAAATCCATGAATATATCTTACGCAATTGGCGTATAGTTAAGGTTGCCACCACGAAATCTCAACGTAAGTTGTTTTTTAACTTGCGTGGTGCGAAAAAACGTTTGGGTTGGTTGAATCAAGGTGAAATTGAATATATTGCTAAAGATTTAGGTGTTAGCGCAAGAGATGTGCTTGAAATGGATAAACGTTTAAATGCACATGACGTGGCATTTGATGCCCCTAGCGATGGTGACGAGGAAAGTGAGATACTTTCCCCTGCGGGTTATTTGGAAGATTATCGTTTTGAGCCGGCTATTATCGTCGAAGAAAAGGAGTTTCAAGAGCACAAACATGGACAATTACGCAAAGCGTTAGGGAAACTGGATGCCCGTAGCCAAGATATTTTGCAACAACGTTGGTTAACCGAAGAAAAAACAACGCTACAACAGTTGGCTAAACGTTATAAAGTTTCCGCAGAGCGGATCCGTCAAATTGAATGCAACGCTATAAAAAAGCTAAAAAAGAGTATGACAACTTTATTAGCTTAATTAGTTTGCCCCTGAGTTGTTAAAACCTCAGAGGAAGCATTTTTTTTATAGAAGTCTTTAGTGATTGGGATCACCATTGGGATCACCAAGGAAAAATAAATAATATACCTTCCAGTGAAAAAATTTGCTGGTTCCATTTATGGGTATGTTATTTATTTGGAAGTCCCTGGTAGCTATTTTAATGACTCCCTATTAACACTTTGAGTGTAATTTAAGCGTTCTGGGGCAACGGCACCGCCGGAAATAATAAATGTCATCGCTTCATCCATGCTCCAATCGGTTGAAACAAGGTGCTCCACAGGCACAATTTCCAAATAACCTGATGTCGGATTGGGTGTCGTAGGAACATAAACCGCAGCCAATTTTTGCCCCGTATCTTCATCTATCATGGTTTGGGTTACAAATCCCACCGTTTTCATCGGTGCAGATGGAAATTCAATAAAAACTACCCGTTGTGTGCCGCCCGGCTTTTGCTGAAGAGCAGCCATGAGTTTTTTGGATGAACCATAAATGGTTTGTACGAAGGGTACCCTATTAAGAAGTGAGTCAATCCCAGCCATAATACTTTTGCCGATGACAAATGTCGATATCCAACCGAGCAAATAAAGTGCAACCAAGGTAAATATCACCGCAATAATTGATAAAAACCAGGGATCCAGGGTGACTATCCACTGAGCAAGCCCTGGTGATGAGTCTTTAAACATATTTGCGAGTGCTTGTACTATAGGCGTGCCAATGTGGGATAGTTGCGTAAAAAGGAAATGGAAAACTATCCAAGTGAGCCATAAAGGTATCACGGTAATAATACCGGTGATAATATAACGAGAAAATGAGTGTTTACGAGCTTTTGGTTGAGTCATTTTATTAATTTTTGAGTATCTAATTAAAAAGTTATTAATGAAAGCGAAGATCAATTTTCGCCCTTTAGCAATTTCCAATTCCCGTTGATAAGCTTCTTCACCAGGATGGGCTAAAGTCAATTAAGCTTGCTTTATTATTATAGACAAATTATATAATATTTTTCTTATAGATAAAAGATTTAAAATTGAAATTAATCTGACGATTAATTAAACCCGTGATTTATTATAATATCTTTGCTAATCTGAAAATTTTTGAAATTAATCATTAGGTACAGACAATAATGTACCCAAATGAACTGACTTTAGTTGAAACTCAAAACCAGCAAGCTGGTGTTTTTTTAAAGATGGCAGATTACCAACAAATGCTTAAAGCATTGGAAGTGTTAAAATCTATCCCAAATTATCATGCAATCCAAAATCAACCTGTTAATACTCAAAAAACTTTAACCGAATTTTTAAACCATGTGGCGATAAAAAAGGAACGTATGACTTTGACATACCAAAAAAAGGTTTTTTTAGCGGTGGTGCCAATAGAAGACATTGAGGTAATTGAACAACTTGAAGATTGCATTGACAATGCTGATGCTGATGATGCTTAAAGAAGAAGGTTCAATCCATTGGGAACAAGTCAAACAAGAATTAAGATTATAAGCAATGACTTATTCTGTCGAAGTCCACACGGTCATAAAAAACTCAAAGGTTTTGAAAATCGCTACCGTATTCGTATTGGCGATTATTGCGTGATTTATGAAGTACATGATGATGTGTTGTTACTGATCATTGTGAAAGTGGGATCAAGACGCGATATTTATTAGACTTGTCTATTGATATATAGATATTCAATGAGAATTTAATAAAACCCGAACCTTGGGTTAAAAGTTTCGGAAATTATTAAAGCTTTATTCCTAAGGAGAATTTAAAAATGACAGCTAAAAACATTTTCCATACATTGGTTCAAAAAACGCTCAGTATTATTAAATGGATTTGGAAATTTTTACTAAGTGTCTACCATCCAGACAATCTTAAAAAACGGGGGGGTGTACACAGTTTCGTACTGATTACCCTGACAGTCTTGGGATTGATGCTTTTAATTGGGTTATGGTGGAACCGTACCCCCTATTTTTTTGATGTACAAGAAATGGCGCAAGAAAAAGCGGAATATTATAGTGAAGAAATGGTACCCGGCTATATCACTACCCACACTTTGATTGAAGTTGCCAATACATTATTGTATAAATCGGGTGGCTATTTGAGCAACGACATTATGCCGCCTAGCGTTTTTATGGACGATATTCCCAGTTGGGAATGGGGTGTACTACAACAAGTGCGCGATTTTTCAAAAGCTTTACGCAATGATATGAGCCGCTCCCAAACCCAGTCTGAGGATCCAGATTTAGCCAAGGCAACGCCAAAATTTAATATGGATAACGATTCATGGTTTTGGCCGGCAAGTGAAGGGGAATATCAGAAAGGTATTGTGTTAGTTGAAAGCTATTTACACCGCTTGGCAGCTAAAAATAACACTGCCCAATTTTTAGTGGGTTCCAACTATTTGGCTGATTGGCTAGAAGAAGTGATTAAACGCCTGGGCAGTTTATCGCAACGTTTAAGTACGAGTGTCGGACAAAGGCGTATTATGATGAAATCATTTAGCGATAGTAATGATGATCAACAATCAACTGTCAGCTCCGTTGAAATAGAAGATAAAACGCCCTGGAAACAGGTGGATAATGTGTTTTATGAAGCAAGAGGTACCAGTTGGGCTTTGATTCACTTTTTAAAAGCAGTCGAAATTGATTTTAAAGATGTGTTAGAAAAAAAACACGCGATGATGACTTTACAACAAGTGCTTCGGGAATTAGAAGCGACTCAAAAAACGGTATGGAGTCCTATGATTTTGAATGGTTCAGAGTTTGGTTTATTTGCTAATCATTCTTTGGTACTTTCTTCTTATATTTCCAGGGCTAACACCGGTATTATTGAGTTGTATAATTTATTAAAAAGAGGTTAAATTCGAATTTCAGAAATACGATTTCTTGAAAAAATCGTATTTCTTATAAAATTTTACACTAAATTTATAACTGATAACTGATAACTGATAACTAATAATATGCAACCTAATTTATCGACTCAAATTCGTCGCCATAGTAAACCGCTAACTGCCCTGCGGATTGCTATTATTGTCAGGACAAAAAACCGCCCTCACCTGCTCACCCGCTCTTTACAAAGTTTGGCAGAACAAAAACGATTGCCTGATGAAATCATAGTTGTTAATGATGGGGGCGTTGCTATTGATGACGTGGTAAATGATTTTTCGGCTCTTAATATTCACCTCATTCATAATGCAACTAATCAGGGACGATCACACGCTGGCAATCAAGGGGTGCAAGCTACAAATATGGATTTCATCGGTTTTTTAGATGATGATGACCGTTATTTACCTGATCATTTGCAACGCTTAGAAAAAGTTATACTATATTTTGACACCAAAGTAGCTTATGCCGGGTGTCGTTTGCTTAAAAGGGATATGTTAGGAGATGAGGTTATTCTGCAAGAAAAGCCGATTGGTGAATTTAACGACGCTTATGATGTTGAACGTCTACGTTATGAAAACTATATTCCCCTAATTAATTTATTGATTGATCGTACTTTATGGCTTAAAGTGGGAGGATTTGACGAATCTTTTGATGTTTTTGAAGATTGGGATGTCTTACTGCGCCTATCTAAACACACACCCTTCTATCATGTTAATCGAATTACCACCGAATATGCGATTTGGGGAGGCACTCAAACGACTCAAAGCATGGTACAAAAACGCTGGCGTGACTCCTATCGTCATTTTTTGCAAAAACATCTGCCCCAATCTGAACCAGAACAATTAGAATACTTGGCGGAATATTGGCGAATAAGCCAAGAACGGCGTGGTATTATGCAAGATATCAGGGTGGAAAAACAAGCATTGCAATCGCAATTAGATCAAACCACTCAAAGTTTGGAACAACACCAACAATGTTTGGAACAACAGCAACAGTTGCAACAACAGTATGAAAAAATGCAATCGGAATTTGCCCAATTACAATCCGATTGGAGTACTAAATATCAACAATTGCAATCCGATTATAATCAACTACAATCCGATTGGATCGCGAAATATCAACAATTACAATTAGAAAGTCGTAAAGAATCAGCCAAGTTACAGTCAGATTGGACCGCTAAATATGAACAATTACAGTCAGATTACCATCAGTTACAATCCGATTGGATAGCAAAATATCAACTCTTACAATTGGAAAGTCGTAAAGAATCAGCCAAGTTACAGTCTGATTGGAGTGCTAACTATCAACAATTACAATCCGATTATAATCAACTACAATCCGATTGGACCGCTAAATATCAACAATTACAACTGGAATGCAGTAAAGAATCAGCCAAATTACAGTCTGATTGGACTGCCAAATATCAACAATTGCAGTCTGATCATGCCCAGTTACAATCGGATTGGAAAACAAAGTATCAACTATTGGAATCAAACATTGCCAAAAAACAGGCAAAAATGCAGGCAACTTATTCCCTACTTGAAGAAAACTATATCCAATCACAGGAAACGGCACAACAACAACAGCTACAAATTCAATCTTTACAAAATAACTTGCACGAATTGAGCAAGCAAATAGCGGTTGGCATGAATCAAAGCGCGATTGAGCAAATTATACAATCCTCACCCGCCGCCGCTTATGCCTTAGCCACGTCATCGGGTAATATTATTGATGATTATCAGCGTCTCCTTGAATGGACTCGAAATAAAGCAAAACAATTGAGCCAGCTTTCAGATCACTTGTCAACACACATTCAACCTTTGCAAACCAATTATCAATCCTTGCGCCAACAGTTAGCCGATTTAATTCAACTCATTTCTGCTTCACATTGGCCTCAAATCCGCCGCTACGCCAATGCGGTGCAAACAATTGACAAAAGCGTCGAAAAATTATTCGTTGAAACGGAAAATTATATTTCAAGTAGCCGTGATATTGGCAATCGCATCGGGTTAAGCGCGGTGCGAAAACATGAACAACTCCCGATATCAAAAGTAGATGGGTGGGAAACAGGAAACAACATACCACACCCTTTGTCGGACGTTTACCCAACATTGATCAGTGTTGCCGGCAGCCCAGAAAATCCACAATTTATGGAAAACGTGAAGGAATTAGGAACGCTGCCCTTTCTACTTGAGCCCGGTGCTATATTAGTATTTACAGTATATTGTACTTTGGATGATTTTTTCCGCTTCGATATTTTCTTTGGCACCCGTTTACGCATCAATACCTGTCAGGTGCGCATTATTATCCGTGAATTGGAAACGCCACTGCGTGAAATAGAGCTAGATGCCCTCAACATATTTGATAATCGCTTTCACCCTATCAGCTTTCAGCCAATAGCTGATTCTGCCGGTAAAACTTATCAAATTGAAATAGACTCACCGGATGCCAATGAAAATTCGGGCGTAGCAGTATGGTGTCATCCTAAAATGCCCTCCTATCTTCAACAGCAGAATGATGATAATCTAGTACCAGATCGAGTACAACGGATTGAAGAAATAAACGGATTACCTCAATGGTTACAACAGAGCTTATTAGATTTACCTTTGCCAAGTCCTTTAGCAGCTCAATCAGCTATTCATATTTTCATGCTATTTGGCATTACCGAATCGACACCTATTCTCGACTTACATCTCTTTTTAAGGAAACTAGGTGAAGCCCTAGAACAAGCCAATAGTCAGGGAAAAGTCGTTATTTGTGGACAATTGAATCCTGACATACAACACTATTGTCAGCAATATCAATTAAGCCATTTAGAAACAACACAAATTATAGTCAACTTACCCACTGTGCTTGACTGGGGGAAAAATCAGCTAAAATCAATCAAAACGGAAAAATATATATGGTGCTGCGATCTCAATGCGACTCCTCAACCGGACATCATTGAACGTGCCTTAGAAATCATAACGGATTGCCCTAACGCTGCTTTATTGGTACCGATGGAAAAATATGCCGATAGCAAAATCCGAGCAGGTTATGCATTATTAATGCGCGACGGTGTTTTAGAAACCCCCTTAGCCGGTGCGCCGGCTGATCATCCCTATTATGCCTATCGACGCACCGTTGAAGCAGCGAGTAGTCAGTTGGTGATCATCAAATCGGCTTGCTTATCTCAACTAGATATTAACGAAATCGCTACTTATCATATTCCGATGTATCAACTAACGGAAATGATTTGGCAATTGAAGGAACAATATGAAGCGATCTATGAAGCGGCACTTTGTTATGAGCATAGTCAATCTTATCCAAAATTAGTTAAATCAGATTATAACCATGACAGTCAGTATTTTTATCAACGCTGGGCTGAAAAACTAGCCAACCAGAAAACAGTTAGGACTCATCAGAAAACGCCCTTAAATCCACTTGGGCAACCAACTGTTTTAGTCATTGATGCCACTTTACCCATGTATGACGAAGATTCTGGCTCCCTGCGACTGTATACACTATTGAAATTATGGGTATCTTTAGGTTATCGAATCACGTTTTTTCCAGATAACTTGGATAGTCAATTTAAGTATCGTCATCCCCTTGAAGCTTTGGGTATTGAAGTCTTTCATGGGAATTACCGTATTGCAGATGTGATGGCGAACCGGCAATTTGATTTTGCCCTGATTTGTCGAGTAGATATCGGGCAACGTTATATACCTTTTGTGCGTTTATTATCCCCTAAAACGGTGATTTTTTATGACACGGTGGATATCCACTATATCCGTGAACAACGCCAAGCGGAAATTGAAAACGATTCTAAACTGTTAGCAAAAGCCCAAGACACAAAACGTCAAGAACTCGCTAATTGTTTACTAGCCAATCGCGTCATGACAGTCACAGAAGACGACGGTTATCACTTACAAAAGGAATTACCCAACTTAGCCTTTTCTGTACTACCCAATATTCACCAACAGCAACCGCAGTCGGATAACCATTTTGAACAACGAGAAGGCTTAGTCTTCATTGGCAACTATAATCACCAACCGAATCAAGATGCGGTGTATTATTTTGTTGAAAACGTCTTGCCAAAAATTCACGCCCAATTACCAAATGTTTGTTTATACCTGATTGGTAGTTATATGACAGCAAAAATGAAAGCGTTAGCAAGCGAAACGATCAAAATAGTGGGCTGGGTAGATCAAGTCAAACCCGAATTTGCTAAACGGCGTGTTTTTGTCTCCTACTTACGTTATGGTGCCGGTATGAAAGGCAAATTGGGGCAAGCTTTATCTTTAGGATTACCCGTTGTCACGACAACTATCGGTGCAGAGGGCATGGGACTGAAGGAGGCAGAAACGGCTTTGATTGCCGATGAACCGGCGCGTTTTGCAGAAGCCGTTTGTCGTTTATACACTGAAAATGTATTATGGGAAAAACTCTCTCGTCAAGGTAGGGATTATATAGAAAAGCACTATGGTGAAATAGCCGTGCGTCATAAATTGCATGATTTGTTAGATTGTTATAACATTTGAACTTTTATGTAGGGTGGGCAACGTCCTTTTGTTGCCCACCAAAAAAACTCATTATCTTGAATACGACTTTGGCGCACCCACAAATCCGACTAATATTGCTATAGGCTCTTCATCCTTAGAATGGTAATAAACTTGTACCTCTAAACGGCGTAATTCATCATCTACGGTTTCTGAAACTTTCAAAAGCCAATACCATTCACGCTCTGCCATTATAGCTACCCCTTTGCCTGTTGACCATTCTTCGCGTACTTGAATTTTTGTCAACACATTCATGGCAACCCAATGCGCTATGCTTTTATCACGTAAATAGCGCGTATTTTCCGCATTTTCCATGCTGACTTTAATCACCGCAGCCAGCCCAATAGCAAGAACAGCTAAGGCAACCAGCACTTCTAAAAGTGTAAAACCTTGTTTTTTAAAATGACTCATATTGTTGAAGACTCATTTTTCCTGTAGCTGTTCCAATTAGCTGATAATGCAGCCCTTCAGATTCATATTTGAATATAACTTTAAACGGGGTTAATTCGCCGCTGGAAAGTAATAATAATTGCGGTGCATTTTTTTCCATATTGTTTAAAACGATAGACTCGCCTTCTAAGTAGAGTTCTGACTCTATTCCTGGTGGAAGCCTGCGGGGGCGAAAAATTTCATCCTGCGATGCTTGCCATTGTTGTTCTTGCAATACATAAAAATGATAACCATCAATTTCAAAAGAAACCCCCATTTCTTTAGATTGCATAATTGCTTCTTGACTTGCCATCGTCAATAACGAAGCGAAGCGTTGTGCTTCTTGTTTCAATTTTTGTGCTAAACCACCGTCACCAATAGAAAGTGTCATAAAAGTTAAAATGACACTGATAATGATCATGACAACCATGATTTCTATGAGCGTAAAGCCCTTAACTTTAAAAAATAAATGAAGCATGATAGTCTTGGTTTATGGTTTTTATATACTTTGAACGGCTAAAAACTATCCGTAATTGAAGAAAACGGCAAACAGGTTTTTAGAAACATGGCAGAAATAAAACTTAACCATATTTTTATTATAAAGGCAATCCCACGCGCATGCCTTGAGTACAAAAACACCTAAACATAGGGCATTTAATTTCTTAAAATATAGTATGGTATATAATTTGCCTTAAAATAAATTTAGTAATAATCAAATACTTATTAAGCTACTCTCTATACATAATCCGCCAAAAAATAATTTTTTTGGCTAATAGCCAGGGTGGGCAAAGGTATTAACGATATGCAAAAATATTTAAACATATTTAAGCAATTCAAGCCATTTTCGTTCCACTTAATGTGATATATTTCAACTCTGAAGGAGTAAAACGTGAATAGCCTTATGTGAAACATATTTATATTATTTTTGACAAGTTGCTTTATTAATAATTAATGATTAATAATTAGTAACTACCTTGAAAGAAATTTCAAGGCTGAAAGCTAAAATCTGCTAATTTAATTGCCGATTTTATACACATTCATGAACGAGAATAGTTTACTATTAACCATTATTTTGCTTTATCAAATAGAAATGACAACACATATCAGAGTGAACTTCTCTCTTATATTTTTATGTTTGCTGGAATTATGAATCTACATTATGACGCAGGTGAGATGATTCCGCTGGAAAAAATCATTGTACTAAATAAAGTCTCCCTATTTTCCACCTTAAAAACGGAAGATATCCACATGATATCAACGATTGCCAGTGAAGAAATCTATGAAGATGGACACATCTTATTTTATGAAGGTGATATTGGTGATAGGTTGTTTATTATTGTATCAGGTGAAGTCATGATTTTTAGAAAAAGTAAGGATAGCACAGAAAAGCACCTTGCAACATTGAAAGAAAATGAATTTCTAGGGGAATTATCATTGTTTGATGCAGAAACTCGAACTGCAACGGCTCGCTGCCGTGACAGATGCACATTTTTAGTCATTGAACGCAATGATATGGAACAATTAGCGCACGAATATCCGGCGATAGCCTTTGGATTTATCAAAATGTTAATTAGTCGTATGCGCGGCATGGTACTTAATAACAAAACTTAAAAATTATTATGAAAGCACATCTCCTTGGCAAATTATTATCCATCAAACCCAATGAATGGGAGGGAGTATCATATTTATTTTTGGTATTATTGGTGTTCTCCTTCGGAGCCAGTTTTGCCAGGAGTATTAGTATGGCATTACTGGTAGAAAAAGTAGGGGGTGACAAACTACCTCACATGTTCATCCTTATAGATTTAACGGTAATGATAGGCTTCATACTATATGCTCACTATACGAAAAAATTCAGTGGCATCAATATATTTAAATTTTTCCTAATGTCAACAGCCATATTTTCAATCATTGTACAAGCTTTATTTTTTTGGTGGGCACAGCAAAAATGGGTGTATGGATTTTTCTTTGTCGGCTTTTCCTTTTTTTTCATACTGATTTCTATACATTCAAGCAGTATAGTGGCATCTTATTTTACGGCAATTCAAGTCAAGCGCGTCACTCCAATAATCAATGCAGGATTCCCTATTGGAGGAATCTTAGGCGGAACGACTCTATTCGTCTTATTAAAGCTTTATCAATTTCAGCCACAACAACTCATTGGGATATTAAGCGGTGCTTGCTTGGGGGCATTTTTGCTATTGCGAATCATTAAGACACGTTTAACACCAGTACGTACTACCGATCCCCAATTTCGAGGCAATAAAAATCCAATAAACGAAATGATAGCAGCCTTTAAATACGTCACTGCATCTAAGTTAATGATATTTATGTCTCTAGGTTTAATCCTTTTTGTTATAGGTAACAAATTATTAGAATATCACTATCAAACCCTAATTTATTTTGAAATTTTTGAAGATACGACAGAACGAACCGCATTTTTTGCCTTCTATGAAATCTTTGCTAATCTGGCTTGGCTATTTATTCAATTATTTATCACATCGCGTGTTGTCATAAGAATGGGGGTTGGTGCCAGTAATATGCTATATCCGATATTCTCAACCCTGGTAGCACTCGCATTGTTTATCTATTTTTATGCTAAAAGCTTAGGGCATATCCAAGATAGCACGATGAGCATCATGCTCATATTAGGCATAGCGACTCAATTTATTAATCAAGAAATGCGTTGGGCATTACGTACCCCTGCCAATAATTTGCTGTTTAATGCCATAGAACCCAATTTTTGGGGAAGCCATAAAGCATTTCTAAATGGCATTGTATTTCCACTATCAACTTTTATTGCAGGGGGATTATTAATTTTGATAACAGAACCAGGCATACCTGGATTAACCTTGCTGGTATCAAAAGAAAAAATTCAATATTTATTACCATTAATTGTAATCATCGTATCATTATTGGGGATTATTGTCGCCTTTCCGCAATGGGTAGCTTATGACATAGATATGTTTAACTCACTCAACCGTAAATTATTTGAACCTCAAAAAATAAGTGGCAAGCCAAGCAATAGCCTCAAACAAATGATACAGCAAAAATTGAATAGCACCGATCCATACCAAGTCACTGTCGTATTGGAAATGATTCGCGTCTTGAGAATGAATGAATTTGTAAACCAAGTAGGTAATTTGCTATTGAGAACTCAAGTTTTTCAAGTTAAAAAACATTGTATTAATACTTTAGCAGCGTTACCGCAAACTCAAGATAATCAAACCTATTTGGTAGAAGCATTACAAACCGAAAAAGAGGCAAAAGTACTACCCCTTATTCTAAAAGAACTGGCTCAATTCCAAAGTGTAAACTTAAATGACACCATAGAAAAATTATTGATACACCCATCACCGTTAGTATTTGTTGAAGCCTGCTTATGTTTACATGCTCATCCAAAATACTCACGTAAATACATGATTGAAAATAAAATTATAGCACGTATTAAGGATTCTAAATTACGAGATACGGAACTTTACTTATATGCATTGGGAGAATTACATCAAGCCCACTATAGTGACATTGTTAAACCTTACTTCGAGCATAAAAAATCTGAGGTGCGTGTAGCAGCATTCACAGCATTTATTTGTATGCTTGAAGGTGAACTGCTAGAAGCTCAAAAGTATTGTCTTATTAAAGCTCTGAAATTACCCGATAAGGAAATTAAAATTATCACTCTAAGGGCACTCAAAGAATGTAAGCCTTTAGAAGATTGGGAACCCGTTATTGAAATCTTGGGTGAAAGAGATCGAACTGTAGTAACAGAAAGCAAAGAACTATTGCGCCTGAATTTGAAGGTATGCAAAAAAATACTCGTTGACCATCTGTTTGTCAAAAAAATATCAGAACAACAACGGTTTGAAATACTGTCGCTTATATATCCTAAACTTGATGAGAATCAACTTCAACACTTGCAACAAGGTGCGATAGAAGCATTTAAAAAATTCGTACAAGTAAATGGTTTGTTAAAATTGCACGAATTGAATGAATATAGTAGCGAAGCAGACGATTTAATCGCCAAAATATTGCAAGAAATTGCAGAAGACTATCTGCATCATGTGCTCACTATTATCACGTTTGCCTCCGAACAAAATATAGAATTTTATCAAAGAGTGAGTCTTGGCTTACTATCATTAAGTCGTGCAAATCAAGGTAATGCTTTAGAAGTATTGTCTAATGCTAGAGAAAAATGTCTAAGCAGTCAAGTACTTAAATACTTTGATGAACGTGTGAGTGATCTTAAAGGTATCCGTCGTATTTACCTAGTGCTATTTAACGAATATTTAAAAATAGATCAAAATCGTTATTATTCACAATTACTTGCATTAGAGCATGATATGTTGAAAGCGTGCTTGCTATATATTGAACAAGAAAAAACGGGGAGATTGAAACTGAAAAATACCAACCAAAAAGTGCGTCATTTATTGACTTAGGAACGTGCCTGAAATAATGAGGGCAACCATAAAAGATTGCCACTACATAATACAATCCGTAGTGGTAATCCCTTGTGGTTACCAATTAATCATCAGTAACTTTACCAACTACCTCAGTTCGATCTCTACGACGATGTTCATCTATAATGGCTTTTACACTGTATGCATTGGGTATTCCGTCAATTTTAATTTCAGACTCAGCACTTCCAGCGCTGGCAACATCCAAACAGCCAGTACCAAAAATTCGTTGCATAAGCCCCTGGTTTATTTCAACACTGCGGATATCAGACAAAAAGACTTCCAGTATCCTCTTAGAAAGAATACCAGCTCTAAGCCTGACTCTTTCGTTCGTCACTGTGAGTCTAGTATTAATGACTTTTAGCCACCAAAAGAACAAAGTCACTATACCAACCGCCCCCATAATCGTCGCCATACTATAAAGGAAGAACCAAAGAGGTTCAATTTTTTCCCTATCGGAACTAAGCAAAATTATCAATCCAATGCTCCCCACAACCGCCGCTCCCACCGAAAAAATATACAAAAAAGGGCGGTTACGAATCATGGAAGGTGCAGAATCGTATAGCACCTTTTCTTCCTTATCATTCACTTTTTCATTCACTTTTTCATTCACTTTTTCATTCACTTTTTGATTCACAATTTTTCACCTTTATCAGTTATCAGAATTAGGGACTTCCAGAAAAAGGCAACCACAATGGTTGCCCAATATTTTTGAAGAGTATGTGTTAAGAAAGAAATCAGATTTTTCTAAAATCAGATTTCTAACATGCTCATCCAAACCAAAATCACAACTCACGGTCACACTTTATCAAGATTATCTTTTTGACAACTTAACATATTCTGACAACTTAATATTATCAGTCAATGTAAAATGTTCTATGGCACCCAAGTACTTAAGGGGATTGATAGCAACCTTCGATTGCCGCACTTCAAAGTGAACATGAGGTCCGCTAGAACGACCAGTTGAACCGACTAACGCAATAACTTGGCCTTTGCTCACATAAGCACCCACTTTCACCAAGTTTTTACTATTATGACCATAACGGGTTGAATACATATCACTATGTTGAATTTCAACCAGATTACCATAACCTCGTACATATTTAGAGCGGACTACAACACCGTCTTCTACCGTAAAAACGGGTGTACCCCTTTTAGCAGCAATATCAAGGCCCTTGTGCATACGTCTACCACGCCAGCCATATTTTGAGGAAATTCGTCCCTGCTTTAATGGCCAGCCCTCAGGCAAACTTTTGACCTTGGAACGATATTGCCGCAATAAGTCCCTTGAGACTATCTGGATAGAACGTTGCAAATCCCTTATGGGCGATAAATGCGAATGTGAAGTTCTATCAAGATTTTGCGCCAAATGTGGTTGTTTATAGATGAGTTTGTCCCAAGATAGGCTAAAATCAGATTTTTGAGCCTGACTGGTCATGACTAATTGGTGTTTACCTCCCTTATTAAGTTGAGTGGGTTGAGTTGGCTGAGAAGACACAAGCATTCTCTGGGTTGGTAACGTTCTTCCCTGGAAAGCGAGTTTTGGCAAAGGCTTATTTGAAACTGTCTTCACCGGCTTATTTGAAATCGTCCTCACTGGACGCTTGATGGGAACATCTTTACCGGACATTGAACTCTGTCCTAAAATCGTCTTAAGTTCAGACGACTGTTTTGGCGCAGATTGCGCTTGAATTTGAGCAGCGCGTTTTCGTTGTTCAATGATGTTTTGGTCCCAAGGTAGACTCATATCTGATTCTTGAGTGGTCACTATTAACTTTCTGCCCCAATTATTCAGTCGAACTTTTTCAGTTTCCAAAGCATTGACACGTTGTGTAAAATCTTCAAGGTCCGCAGGTGATGATACCTTATTTACCGTTTCAGGCGTTTTATAATCTGTTGAAACGGCAATAGGAAATTGCGAGGACCAAGAAAGGACATGATTGCTTGATTGTCCACTATAGTGAGAATAAGCAGAATACCCGACTGTCGCCACGGTTAGCATAGAAACTAAAGTAACAGGAACGAAAAATGAGTGGCTTAAATGGATCGTTCTGTTTTTCTCAAAGTTTTTATTAATTAGGATAACTTCCATCAATCAATGCTCCCTGTTGGTTGAATTTAACCTCTAAAAAAATGAAGTCTTTTAATCAATTATTGGCAAAATCATCTGGCTTATTAAGCCAATTATCACAGCACAGTAAACTTTTAAAACAAATAGAAAAAATATTTCAAGAAAGTTTACCTACTCCATTAAACCAGCATTGTTATGTCGCAAATTTACGAGAAAAAACCTTGGTAATACACACAGATTCATCTCTTTGGGCAACTCGGCTACGTTATATAACACCCGAATTGAAGCAACAATGGCAACAAAACCGGTTAATGCCTACCATTGAGCAAATAGTTGTTCAAGTACGTCCGTCAATTTGACTGAAAATAAAAATATTAACCATTATAAAGTGGTTGAAAATAACTTAAACGTGGCACGGTGACGCAATTATCATCACAGCGTACCATTTCATAAGCATGTTGATTCGCTAATAAGGTACGCAATAAAATATTATTAAGTTCATGTCCAGATTTATATCCACTAAAAACACCTATTAAACTATGTCCTAATAAATATAAATCTCCCACAGCATCAAGTACCTTATGTCTCACAAATTCATCTTCATAACGTAATCCATCTTCATTTAAGATACGATAATCGTCCATAACGACGGCATTATCAAGACTTCCTCCTAAAGCTAAATGATTTTCGCGTAATAACTCAATATCACGCATGAAACCAAAAGTACGAGCACGACTTATTTCTTTGACAAAAGCGGTTTTAGAAAAATCAATTTCAACATAACCTGGACTTTTTCTAAATACCGGATGATCAAAATCTATCTGGAAACGAACTTTAAAACCATTAAAGGGTTCAAAACGTGCCCACTTATCGCCTTGTTGGACTTTCACCGTGCGTTTAATACGAATATAACTTTTAGGGGCATTTTGTTCCTCTATGCCCGCAGATTGAATCAAAAACACGTAAGGTCCAGCACTGCCATCCATAATAGGCACCTCAGGGGCACTCACATCAATATAAGCATTATCTATCCCTAAACCTGCCAAAGCGGATAATAAATGTTCAACCGTCGATATTCTTACATTGCCCTTAACTAAAGTCGTTGATAAACGAGTGTCACCCACATTTTCGGAAGACGCTACAATCTCTACCGGCCTTTTTAAATCGACTCGTCTAAAAATAATTCCACGGTCAACCGGTGCTGGCCTTAAAGTTAAATAAACTTTTTCACCTGTATGTAAACCAACACCAGTGGCACTAATCACATTTTTTAAAGTACGCTGCTTTATCATTATTTAGATTCTGCTATTTTGCGAACATAAAATCACGGTTCTAATGATCTCGCTTCGCTCAAAGACAACTCTGATGATTAAACTAAATGTTTGCTATCCTCCTTATGTTATTTATAAATTACAAATCTTTATGGCTAAGTTATATTTTTCGCTATCTGAAATCAGCTAATCAGCTTGACGACGTAAAAACGCAGGAATGTCTAAATAATCTCCCGACGGTGTTTCACTATTTCCCTTACCATCAAGACTATTGTCATTACTACTCTGTAAACGTGTGACGGTGGGTTTATCAAACTCTCTATAATCACCCACTTGACTTTTATTCTTCTTTTCCACCACTGGTTGTGATGACACCACTTTTTTATCGGGCTGCTGTTCTTGTGGCTGTTTGCTAATGGCTCCGACACCAGTGGCAATCACAGTGACACGCAGTTCATCCTTCATTTCCGGATCAAGCACTGTACCAACAACCACTGTCGCATTTTCTGAAGCAAATTCTTCTACCACATCACCCATTTCTTGAAATTCGCCTATGCTCACATCCATACCGGCTGTCATATTAACCAAAATCCCGCGGGCACCCGATAAGTCTATGTCTTCTAAAAGGGGACTGGAAATAGCATCCGTACCGGCTTTACGAGCACGCCCCTCTCCCTTCGCATGGGCTGTTCCCATCATAGCTAAACCCTTATCTTGCATCACGGTAGAAACATCAGCAAAGTCAACGTTAATTAAACCAGGGCGTGTGATCAGCTCAGAAATGCCCTGCACCGCACTCAATAAAACGTCATTAGCGGCTTTGAAGGCATCTAATAAGCTGGTATCTTTACCTAAAACGCCGATCAATTTTTCATTAGGAATAATAATTAACGAATCCACATGTTCACTCAGTTCTCTAATGCCTTCTTCTGCAAGATGAGCACGTTTTCTACCCTCAAACGGAAACGGGCGAGTGACAACCGCTACGGTTAATATATTAAGATCTTTAGCCACTTGTGCCACGATGGGTGCCGCACCAGTACCGGTACCGCCACCCATCCCAGCGGTGACAAATACCATATCAGTACCTTCAAGGACTGCCATGATACGTTCACGATCTTCCAGGGCAGCTTGTTGCCCCACTTCTGGATTCGCACCGGCACCTAAACCTTTGGTGACATCCGTGCCCAGTTGCAAAATGGTCCGTGCAGACGAATTTTTGAGAGCTTGTGCATCGGTGTTAGCACAAATAAATTCAACGCCTTCAATATTACCTTCGAGCATATGTTCAACTGCATTGCCACCACCTCCACCGACACCAATTACTTTAATCACAGCATTTTGGCTGTAAGTATCCATTAATTCAAACATTTTTAAAACCTCCAAATAAGTAAAAATGAAAAAATCAATACACGATTTTCAATTTTTTATTCATGTTGACTATCTTAAACTTTCGCAAGTCTGTCAAATTAGCATAAGCTAATATACTAAATAACTTATCAAAAATGACCTTGAAACCAATTTTTCATATTACCCAACATGCCTTTAACATTTCCCCCTTGTTGGGTAATTTCCGATATCCGTTCATGGCGATGTTGGTAGCCAAATAATAATAAACCCACACCAGTGGCATGAATAGGATTATGGACGACATCAACTAATCCTGTTATATACTTAGGATAACCAATACGTACAGGCATAGAAAATACTTCTTCAGCCAATTCTATAACCCCATCCATTCTAGCACTGCCGCCAGTCAGTACTATGCCAGCTGCGATTAAATCTTCATAACCACTACGACGCAATACAGCTTGTACCAGGCTTAATAATTCTTCATAACGAGGTTCTACAACATCAGCTAAAGTTTGCCTGGCTAAATTACGGGGCGGACGGGCACCGACACTAGGTACTTCTATCATTTCATCCGCATTGGCTAATTTGGTTAAAGCACAAGCATATTTAATTTTAATATTTTCAGCATATTGGGTGGGGGTACGCAGAGCCACTGCAATATCATTAGTCACCTGATCGCCTGCAATTGGAATCACTGCCGTATGACGTATTGCCCCTTCAGTAAATATCGCTATATCCGTTGTCCCCCCCCCAATATCAACTAAACAAACACCTAAATCTTTTTCATCTTCAGTCAATACAGCTGCACTGGAGGCGAGTTGTTCTAGAATCATATCATCGACTTCTAATCCACACAAACGAATGCACTTAATGATATTTTGTGCAGCACTGGCAGCACCGCTCACCATGTGGACTTTAGCTTCCAAACGGACACCAGACATGCCGATGGGTTCACGTATCCCTTCTTGATTATCAATCACATATTCTTGCGGCAGAATATGAATAATTCTTTGATCCGCAGGGATCGCAACAGCGCGGGCTGCATCAATAACGCGGTCAACATCATCTTGGTTCACTTCTTTGTCACGAATCGCTACAATGCCATGCGAATTCATACTGCGGATATGACTGCCGGCAATGCCTGTATAAACGGAGTTAATTTCACAACCGGACATTAACTCTGCTTCTTCCATTGCTCGTTGAATCGAATGGGTGGTCGATTCAATATTGACAACCACGCCTTTTTTGAGGCCCCGTGAGGGATGTTGTCCTATGCCGATGATTTCGACTTCATTTTCGTTTTCAGAAACCTCACCTACAATGGCAACTACTTTGGAGGTACCAATATCAAGGCCAACAATTAAATTTTTTTCTCTAGGTGGCATATTTTTCCTCACTTGGCTAACACCGTCCGTACCGCAATACCATTGGTATAACGTAAGTCCATAAGCAACGATTCCCAATTTCCATAAGACATCACTAGGCGTTGATAGACTTTAAAAAAGCGTTGTAATCGCATTTGATTATCACCGCGTCCTAGTTTAAGTTTCATACCGTTATTTAATACCATATACCAGGCTTTGCGAGCATTACAGCCAAATTCTTGAATTTTTAATCCGGCTGCTGATACCAGGGGCGCAAGTTGGTTGTAACGTTTTAAAATGTCTTTTAGGCTTTTTAAAGGCCCTGTAAACAGGGGTAAGTCCCTGAATTTATGATTAACTGAATCTGAGCTAGCCCGAATTTTGGGATAAGAAATGAACAATTTACCTTCAATATTTACCAGAGCTTTATTCATCCACCGTGCAACAACAGTATGTTCTTGTATCTGTATGATCAGAGTATCCGGCCATTGTTTATGAATTTGTACATTTTTAACCCAGGGTAAAGTCAAGATACTTAAACGCACCTTTGTAAAATCTATATTAAAAAAACCGCCTTTAGCAATTTTCGATAACATGGTTCGCAATGTTTGAGGATTAGTATTAATGAGATGACCGTCAATTCGCACCGTTTTGATGGGAAGTGTATGCGGATCAAGCATGATCAACCCAAAACCAACCATTAGGCTAAATAGCAAACTCATTAAGAGTATTTTCTGATACCAAGCAAGGTTATAAAGTATAGCAATTTTATAGACTGAAAACCAGTTATCAGATTTTGAACGTTTTTGCACAGCTAATATTTTAAATCCTGGGTAAATGCTATAGATAGTTTGTCAGGTAAATCACTTTCTAACATGCCGTCGCTAAAATACGTAATACTAGTTGATCAAAGCCAATACCAGCCACTTTTGCTGCCATAGGTACCAGGCTATGATCCGTCATTCCCGGTACGGTGTTCACTTCTATTAACCAGGCTTGTCCTGATTCATCAGTCATGAAATCGACGCGCCCCCAGCCGCTAGCTCCGATTGATGAAAAAGCTTGCATAGATAAGGTTTGTAATGCTTTTTCTTGTGCAGTAGGTAAACCACAGGGACAAATATAGGTGGTTTTGGTATCAGTATATTTGGCAGTGTAATCATAAAAATCACGGGGTGTATCTAATTGTATTAAAGGTAAAACTGTATTATGCAAAATAGCCGCCGTATATTCTAATCCCTTTATATAGTGTTCAGCTATCACTTCACAATTAAATTGGGCAGCCGTTTTAATCGCATCCGCTAATTCATCAAGCTGGCTGACTTTAGCCATACCGACACTAGAGCCTTCTAACACTGGTTTGACCATAAGCGGTAAACCTAATTGCTTGACGATTTGGGTCAAATCACTGTTAGGCGATACCAGGGCATCGGGGGGGGTAGGTAATCCCTGTTCTTGCCAAAGTTGTTTGGTACGGTATTTGTCCATGGCTAATGCTGAACCTAATACGCCACTGCCAGTATAAGGTATACCTAATTGTTCTAGCAATCCTTGTACTGTACCATCTTCGCCACCGCGTCCATGCAAAGCAATAAAAATACGGTCAAAAGTGGTTTCTATCAGTTGGGGAATAAAATGATGGGCAGTATCAATACCTACTGCATCAACACCTTGACGCAATAGGGCAGCTAATACAGCATGTCCAGTTAAAAGGGAAATTTCTCGTTCAGCAGAATTGCCGCCCATCAATACGGCTACTTTACCAAATTCATTTTTCATTATTTTATAAGTTTTATTATTATTTGTAATGGCTCTACAAATATTATTTTTTCAAAAAATAGTATTTATTTTACTGTTGTCCCTAACTATTACTTTTCACCTACGATATGTATTTCTGGTATTAAACTAATACCCGTGCTTTGTACGACATCAGCCTGGATTTTTTCAATTAACTGTTCAATGTCTGTGGCAGTTGCCCTATTGTAATTAATAATAAAATTGGCATGTTTTTCGGAAACACAAGCCCCACCTTGAGTTTTACCTTTCCACCCGGCTTGTTCTATCAAACGAGCAGCGTAGTCCCCAGGGGGATTACGAAAAACGGAGCCACCGCTTGCTAAACCAATAGGTTGCTTTTCATTACGTTGTTTCAGTAAGGCTTGAATTTTTGCCTGTCCATCCTTTTTGGGATTGGGAGTCAATTGTAAAGTGGCAGCAATAAACCATTCATCTTTTGGTCCTTTGACGCTACGATAACCAATTTCATAATCTGTCACCTGACGACGGTGATGTTCACCTTGTCGATCTAAAGTTTCTAATCCACGCACCAATGACCAGGTATCTCCCCCCCAAGCACCGGCATTCATAGCTAAAGCCCCCCCAAAGCTGCCTGGAATACCAGCTAAAAATTCAGTACCTGTCAAATCAGCACGCGCCACATAACGGGTTAATTTCGCACAACTAACCCCCGCTTCAACATATAAGGTATTGTCATTTAATAATTTCAGGTCATTGAGCAAACCGGCTGTCAATATGACAACACCCCGTATTCCGCCTTCGCGTACCAAGAGGTTGCTCCCTAAGCCGAGCCAAAAAACAGGGATTTTTTTCTGAAGTTTCCGCAAAAATTGTGCTAAATCTTCCACATCGGCAGGTTCATAAAACCATTGAGCGGGACCACCGATACGCCATGAAGTATGCGCTGACATGGGTTCATTATGACGTAGTTTCCCTCGCAAACCAACCGGGTTGAAGGGAGCTGATTGCAATTCCCCAGTTGAAGTATTATCCGGTAACTGTGTCATCTTTTTATTTTAAAGCCTTTGGTAAAGTTGCTGCAATGGCACCAATACTGCCTGCACCTAAAGTCAGTAAAATATCATTATCTTGTAATAAGGGCAGCAATTGGGTAGCTAATTGTTCTGGACGTGCTACAAATTGTAAATTAACAGGCTTTTTAGCACGGAGAGTTTGGTATAGTACCTCTCCCGTAGCTTCCGCAATCGGTTTTTCCCCGGCAGGATAAATATCAAGCAATAATAAAATTTCAATCGTGGATAAGATTTGCACAAATTCGTCAAATAAGTCATAAGTCCGTGTATAACGATGAGGCTGAAATGCGACGACGATACGTCGCCCTGGCCATCCATCACGTATCGCTTGTAGCACGGCGGCAATTTCTTCTGGGTGATGTCCATAGTCATCAATATGCAAAATTTCCCCAGCGGCTATTTTAATATTTTGCATTTGAAAACGTCGACCTATACCACTAAAGGCACTTAATGCGCGATAAATCGCCGCATCAGAAACACCAACTTCATGTGCGATAGCTATCGCAGCTAACGCATTACGCACATTATATTCGCCCGGTAAATTGAGTGTGACTTCTAACCAAGGGCTTTGATCATGTAGCACTTTAAAATGCGTTTGTCCTTGATTTTGCAAAATATCAACGGCACGAATATCGGCTTGTGAAGATAAGCCATAAGTTATTTTAGGTTTAGTTAATTGCGGTAGCACATTTTTTATGACCAAGTCATCAATACATAAGACGGCTAATCCATAAAAGGGGAGTTGTTGCAAAAAGTCGATGAAAGTTTGGCGTAACTGATTGAAATCATTATGATAAGTTCGTATATGGTCTGCCCCAATATTGGTAACGACAGCCATCACCGGTTTTAAGTATAAAAAGGAAGCATCACTTTCATCCGCTTCTGCGACTAAATATTCCCCGGACCCTAAACTGGCATGGGTGCCGACACTATTTAAACGTCCCCCTATCACAAAGGTAGGGTCTAAACCGCATTCAGCTAATAAACTAGCAATTAAACTGGTTGTTGTGGTTTTACCATGCGTTCCCGCTATGGCAATACCTTGACGAAATCGCATGAGTTCGCCTAACATTTCAGCGCGGGGTACCACGGGAATTCTTCGGAGACGGGCTGCTTGTACTTCTGGATTATCTTCCGTCACGGCACTAGAAATCACGACGACATCACAGCCATGTACCTGTTCAGCTGTATGCCCAATTTGCACTTTAACACCAAGATCTGTCAAACGTCGCGTCATACTATTTTTGTGCAAATCAGAACCTGAAACTGCGTAGCCAATGCGCTGCATGACTTCAGCAATACCACCCATACCGGAGCCTCCAATACCGATAAAGTGAATGCGCCTACTACGTTTAGGAAGAGATGAATTGTTATTAACTTTCATGTATAAATTCGGTAGCTTTAAGTGATTTCTTCTAAAAAATATACCATCATATCAAGCGTATTTCTTGAGCGAAACTAATAACTGATAACTGAATCCACTACTTTTTGTAATGCCGTTGGTGTGGCACAATTCCGAGCCGCCGCTGACATTGCTTGTAAGCGATCTGGATTATTATATAATTCTTTCATTAAATGGACTAATGTTTCCACGCTCAACGCAGTTTGAGGTAGCAGTATTGCAGCATCGTTTTTTGACAAAAATTGAGCATTGCGTGTTTGGTGATCATCCACTGCATAAGGATAAGGTATTAAAATACTAGCAACCCCCACTTGTGCCAATTCGCTAACTGTTATCGCCCCCGCCCGACAAATCACCAGATCAGCCCAGGCATAAGCCGCCGCCATATCTTCAATAAAAGCGGCGACACGCACTTTAAAGGGCACACCCTCATAAGCCGATTGCATAGCAGAAGCATGTGCTTCTCCCACTTGATGCCACACTTCAATAGCATCGGGCAGTTGTCGTAGAGCAATCGGCATGGTATCATTTAAAGCTTTTGCTCCTAAACTACCACCGACGATTAATACGCGCAGAGGTTTATGTACAATCCTGGGCGTTTGTGGCAATAGAGCCATAATATTAGCACGGAGTGGGTTCCCGGTATGCACTGCCTGATATTTTTTTGGAAAGGTGTTAGGAAATGCTTCCATTACGGTTGATGCTAATCGCGCTAACCAACGGTTAGTTAAACCGGCAATCGCATTTTGTTCGTGAATCAATAAAGGAATACGTAGTAACCACGCCGCGACACCGCCTGGTCCAGTGACAAATCCACCCATTCCAACGACCGCAACGGGGCGTAAGGCACGTAGAACGCGCACCGATTGCCATAACGCTAAAGTAATTTTAAAGGGAGCAGCCAACAAGCTGAACCAGCCTTTCCCTCGTAAACCATTGATACTAATATATTTTATTTCTATATCCGCAGCTGGTACAACACGCGCTTCTAACCCCAATCGTGTTCCCAACCAATATACGGTTATGCCCTGTGTTCGCAGAGCCTCTGCAATGGCGATGGCAGGAAAGACATGCCCGCCGGTACCCCCTGCCATGATTAATATAGATTCTGGTGTTGATTTTGTTAAAGGGTTCATAAATTAGTTAATAAATTAATAATTATACTGAACAGAAATCAAATTTGACGCGGACGGGGTTTGCACACCGTCCTAAAAGTTTTCATGATCGACACGTAGTTCAAACGTAGCTCAAACGTGACGGACGGGGTTGCAAACCCGTCCCGCATCAAAGTAGATAAAATTTTTTTATTAAGGAATGAGAATTGAATAATATACTTTCGAGGTTTGAGTTTTTCTTCAAAAAATTCAAACCTCGAAAACTAAACCTGTCAGGTTTGGCTTGAAAGTTTCGGATGTTATTAAAGCTTCATTCCTAACCTGATATTTTTGATTAAAAAGGGTTTATAATTATAATTAATGAAAACGTTTGTTCATCTTATCCAATTTGACTGGTTTATTGATTTGATAGGATGGTTTTGCTTATCTTTATATAAATCAATGAGTTAAGTTATATTTGACCGATTCAACTAAGATTGGGTGGGTTTTCTACCCACGCTACGCTACTGAGAAATTCATTGTTTTAGATTCTATGTTTCCAATATTCAGGGTTCCTATGAAGATGCATCACTGCCACAATATATAATTCTTCTTTTTCTTCTGAGTAAAGTACTCCATACGGAAAACGGTTCACTAAAATACGCCGAATATCCCCTTCAATAATTTGCCATGCTTTTGGAAAGGATTTAATCCTTTCTATGGTTGCATAAACCTCAAAGGCAAAATCTAAACCAAGACCTTTTTCCTCGAAATAATCTATTGCCTCAATAAATTATTGTTCTGCTTCGGGGTAAAATGAATATTTAATTTAGAAAAACGACTCCATATTTTTGAAAACACTTCTTCGCCGGGAATGGCTTTTACTTTACCAGAACGCATTTGTTGAAGACGAGCCTTGGCTACCATAACCCACTTTTTATCAAAATCGGATTCAGGCGTGTTTAAGGTTTTTAATAATGAGTCCACTATAATTGCTCGTTCTTCTACCGGCAAAGAGTTTGCCTCTTTGATTAAAACTTGTGTATTCATACTTAGTTGTTCCTAAAAAGTTAGTCAAGTAGGGTGGGAAGAATTTGTCCATTCCCTACCCGGCTATTATTTTTTGAAAAAGGATATTTCTAAAAAACCTATTTAACAGTTTAATCTAGTGAGTGGAAAAATGTCAACTTAGTGTGTTAGAAATACCATTTTTTCAAAAAAGGGTATTTCTGGCTGACATAGGGTTAAATCCACACAAAATGAGGGTATCAATGCGAAAAATAATATTCATTACCGGCGGTCAACGTTCCGGTAAAAGTCACTATGCCCAAAAGTTGGCAAAAGATAAAGCGGATAATCCGATTTTTTTGGCAACAGCAAGAATTTGGGATGAAGATTTTAAAGCGAGGGTAAAACGGCACCGTAGTGACCGTTCTGAAAATTGGCAAACGATTGAGGAAGAAAAAAACCTTGATAAACTTGAGCTTCAAGGCGAAACGATTGTTCTTGATTGCATTACCCTTTGGCTCACAAATATATTTCATGACGCAGAATACGATCTTGAAAATTCACTTGAGGAGGCGAAATCAATATGGGATAATTTTGTTCAACAAGACTTTACACTTATTGTTGTTAGTAACGAGCTTGGAATGGGTATACATTCTGAGAATGAAAGTGGCAGAAAGTTTACTGATTTGCAAGGGTGGATAAATCAACATATAGCCGCATTAGCAGATAATGTATATTTTATGGTTTCCGGTATTCCTTTGGAAATTAAATAGTCCTTTAAAATCAAACACTTATCAACATGAAAAAAGCTTTACAGACAAAAATCGACTTGAAAACCAAACCGCTTGGTTCATTGGGCAAGTTAGAAATGATTGCTCATAAAATCGGAATGATACAAAATACGCTATCACCTGATTTGAAAAATCCGACTCTTATGGTATTTGCAGCTGATCATGGCTTGGCTGATGAAGGAGTAAGCCGGTATCCCAAGGAAGTGACTTTTCAGATGATCATGAACTTTTTAAATGGGGGAGCTGCCATTAATGTTTTTTGTCGCCAACACGATATTAATTTGAAAGTTGTGGATGCGGGAGTCGATTACGATTTTTCTAAGGCGTTAAATCTGATCCATGCTAAGGTTGCAAAGGGTACAAAAAATATCCTCAAAGAACCTGCTATGTCAATGGATATTTGTATGCTGGCTCTCAATAAAGGAAAAGAAATTTTGAATAAGGAATTTGAAGCCGGATGTAATATTATTGGTTTTGGGGAAATGGGTATTGGAAATACTTCAGCGGCATCGCTTCTTTTGCATAAGTACACCGGGTATTCCATTGAAGAATGCACTGGAAGAGGCACAGGGCATGATGATGAGGGCTTGAGAAAGAAAAAAGCCATTTTAAAACGGGCTGCCGAAAAATACGATGTCAGCGATCCGCTTGAAATTCTGGCCACTTTCGGCGGCTTGGAAATTGCAATGATGTGTGGTACCATGTTACAAGCGAAAAAAAATGGAATGGTAGTTTTAGTAGATGGTTTTATTACGACAGCTGCGTTATTAGCTGCTTATCAATTGGATAAATCAATACTGGATAATTGCATATTTTGCCATTGTTCCATGGAAAATGGTCATAAGTATATGCTCGAATACTTGGGAGTAGAAGCTTTAGTTGATTTGAATATGCGTTTGGGAGAAGGAACGGGTGCCGCCGTCACTTATCCATTAATTAAATCGGCGGTTCTATTTTTAAATGAAATGGCAAGCTTTGAAAATGCTGGCGTTTCAGATAGTTCTAATTAAGAAATCCGATTTTTGAAAAAATCGGATTTCTATTGATTCTAAAAGTCATTTTGAAAAAAGAAATTCAGATATTTTTTACAGCCCTAATGTTTTACACACGAATTCCTGTGCCACAAAGCACCGGTTTTTCAGAAAACAATTTAAACAGAGCCACAAAATATTTTCCTTTAATCGGGATAATAGTGGGAAGTGTTGGTGCCTTTGTTTATTTTATAACGGCTACCATATTGAATCTGCATTTGTCGATACTTTTTAGTTTAGCAGCTACCGTTTTACTGACTGGCGCGTTTCACGAAGATGGTTTTGCAGATTTTTGTGATGGCTTTGGTGGCGGATATAGTCAAGAGCAAATTCTTGAAATAATGAAAGATAGCCGGATAGGAACTTACGGTACTATCGGGCTATTAATGATGTTTCTTTTCAAATTTTTCAGTTTGTTGGCAATTAATCCGCTGCAAATACCGGTTGTCATTATTGCTGCTCATACATTTAGCAGGATGTTACCGGTGCTATTCATTTATACTGGAAAATATGTCGGTAAAAGTTCAACCAGCAAATCAAAACCAGTAGGGCAAAAATGTTCATGGCAGGATGTGTTAATCGCTTTAATTTTTGCAGTAATACCACTGGCATTAATTCAATGGCAAGTCACTCTGTTAATTATCCCGGTTTCAGTTATCCTGTTATATACATTCAAAGCTTTTGTGGTAAAACATATTGGAGGATACACCGGAGATGTACTCGGCGCTTTGCAGCAATTAGCTGAATTGGTATTTTATATTTGTTTTATCGTTGTTCAAAATAACATCCTATGAAGCTATTTCTGATCAGACATACAAAAGTTAATTTAGCCAAAGGTATTTGCTATGGACAAAGTGATATTAGACTTGCCGATGACTTTGAAGAAGAGGCTCTTAAAATAAAAAATAGCTTACATCCGTTTTCTGCAATCTATTCTAGTCCTTTGCAAAGATGTGCTTTACTTGCACAAACTCTTGCCGAAAATAACAAAAATATTATTTATGATGATCGGCTTAAGGAATTAGATTTTGGCAAATGGGAAGGTAAAAGTTGGGAAGCCATTCAGAATACGATTGATGCCAAACATTGGTTTAACGACTATATAAATACACCATGCCCTCATGGCGAATCATACCGAGATTTACTTGCGCGAATTTCATCTTTTATAAATGAGCTAAAACAACTTCCCTTTGATGAAGTCATTTGCATTATTACACATGGTGGGGCAATACGGGCATTTTTAGCCATAATTAATGATATATCTCCCTTAAAAATATTTGAAACTAAAATTGATTATGGGCAAGTCATCCAAATTAATTTACAAAGTTATTAGATACCATAAGAAGCTCTAACGAATCCTGTTCGTCTAAAAATTTCAGCAATGCCTGAGACATATTTTCTCGATTTATCCAAAATACTAGGGCATGAGTATCTAATAAAAATTGATAATTCAAATGTAATTCTCCCATATATCAGTCATTGGCTGGATTAATTCATCTTCTGATACTAATATTTTTACTTTTTCTGACATGTTATCACGCCAATTATTATTATTTACCCATGAGCCTCTTGCAAAACTCTTTCACAAGTCAAGTGCTAAAAATAAATTATTCGTTTTTTGTTTCAAAAAATTAAAAAAAGTACTCTACAGGAACAATTGTGCTGCGAAATGGATCTATGGGGCG
>QNES01000028.1 GCA_003645255.1 Gammaproteobacteria bacterium | reverse complement strand
TTTCGTAACCGTACAACTAAAAATTGGGTTGATGAAGTTATTTTTCAAGTGGCGGGATTATGGAATTTAAAAATACGTTGTTAATCAATACTTTATAAGCTATTATTTCGGGACAAGTCTAATATTCAGCAATCCATTTTATAGAACCTCTCCCACTATTCAAAAATGCAGAATCCCAAAGAAAAATTGTTTGGTTTTTGACCAAAACACGAGCTTTAAGAAATCCCATTTTTTCAAAAAATCGGATTTCTTAGCTAAAAAACAAATAGTGGGATAGGTTCATAGAAATACTCTTTTTGGCAAAAATAGTATTTTTTGAAATTATGATTGCTATTGATGCTAATATATTAGTGGGTTATAATTGATAACTGATAATTGATAACTGATAACTTATTTTGGATAACATTAAAATTATCTTAGTTGAAACCACGCACCCCGGTAATATCGGGGCAGCAGCGCGAGCCATGAAAACGATGGGCCTTTCGCATTTGCGATTGGTGCAACCTAAACTTTTTCCCTGCGCTGAAGCGACTGCACGCGCTGCGGGGGCCGATGATATTTTGGCCAATACACAAATCTTTGAAAGTTATGAAGAAAGTTTACGGGATTGTCATCTTATATTAGGTACCAGTGCTCGACATCGTTCCATCGCCTGGCCAATATTAACACCCAAAGCTAGTGTTGAAAAAGCTTTCGCTTGTCCCGGTAAAGTGGCTTTCGTATTTGGACGGGAAAGTTCTGGTTTGACAAATCAAGAATTGGAATTATGTCATTATTTAGTACAAATTCCCACTAAAACGACGTTTAGCTCCCTAAATGTAGCATCAGCTGTGCAGATATTAGCTTATGAGTTACGGTGTGCTGATTTGGCGAAATCTCCAGCTACCCTTCATGAAAGAGGGGAGATTGCAAAATCGGTACCTGCTTCAGCAGAAGAGATGGCACAATTTTATGAACACCTTGAGCAGACATTGATTGATATTGATTTTTTGGACCCCAAAAAACCGAGACGCTTAATGCGGCGCTTACATCGTTTATTTAATAGAGTACAATTGATTGACTCAGAAGTGAGTATTTTGCGAGGTATTCTGACCGCAGCACAAACGCAGTGTGAAAAACGGATGGATTATGAGTGAAAAATACTATTTTTTAAAGATGTAGTATTTTTAGAACAAATACAAACATTTATTGGAACATAACAATGAAAATAACAATACTTTTATCATGGGTATTATGCCTTCTATTAGGTGGCTTACCAAACGCTTATGCCAAAAGTTTGTTGCAACAACGCTGGCAATTTAAATCTGCCTATCAAGCTTTATCAAGTAAAGACTTGAAATCTTTTGAACGCTTGTCTGCTCAATTATCAGACTATCCAATTGTTCACTATCTACGCTACTTCTATCTTAGAGCCCACCTTAAGTCAGAAAATGCCCAAACTATTCAAGCATTCTTAGAGCAATACCACGACAGTCCTATGATACCGCCTTTACGGCGGGCTTGGCTTCGGCAACTGACTAAAAAACGTGATTGGGTAACTTTTATCGCCGCTTACGCGCCGCAAAAAAATACCCTTTTGCGGTGCAATTACCTAACAGCGCACCTTCACACACGGGAAAAATTGAATAATGATCTCGTGGATGAAGCAAAAAATTTATGGCTCGTTGGAAAATCTCAGCCTAAAGCTTGTGATCCGGCATTTGATTACTTATATGCTCATGATCTCATTACCCATCATAACCGTTGGCAACGTATTCGTCTCAGCATGGAAAACGGTAAGTATGGATTAGCGCGTTTTATTGCAAAAGGTTTACCAAAATCGGACCAAAAATTAGTCAAGCTGTGGCAATCGATGCACAAAAAATCAGCTTACACTCTCAAAAAATTTAAGTACCCCGATACTGCGATTGCCCGTGTGATAGTTTTACATGGCATTAAACGGTTAGCCCGTAAAAATGTTGATCAAGCTTATGCTTATTGGGAAGAGTATAAAAAACGTTATACCTTTAATCGCTCAGAAAAAGGGGAAATGTTGCGCTATATTGCCCTCAAAGGTGTATCACAAAATCATCCCGAAGCGGCGCATTGGCTGGAAAAAGTGGATGAAGAGTGGCGAAATGACCAAGTCAATCAAGCAAAATTAAAAATGGCTCTCATCGCTGAAGATTGGAAAAAGGTGATCACACTGAGTCAAGATTTAGTCGTCAAAGATGAAGAAAATCAGTACCAATGGCAATATTGGTGGGCGCGTGCTTTGGAACAACTCGAACAAACTGATGAGGCTGAAAAACGTTTTCGGATTTTATCCCAATATCGAGACTATTATGGTTTTTCAGCCGCGAACCGAATTAATAAGCCTTATTCATTCCAACAACAGCCCTTGAATGTGAGTAAAAGACTTATCGCTAAAGTGAAAAAAAATGCCGGATTGGTACGTGCTCGTGAATTGTATTTTGTTGGATGGCCAGCCTTTGCCCGTTCTGAATGGCATAAGGCACAGTCAACTTTGAATCAAAATGAGTTAAAAGCAGCCGTCGCTATTGCTCATGAAATGGGATGGCATGATCAAGCTATTTTCACCGCTCATAAAGCTAAAGTTTATAATGACCTTAAGATACGTTTTCCATTGCCATTTTATGATCCAGTATTTACTCATGCAAAGGCTCAACAGTTAGATTCTGCCTACATTTATGCGGTAATACGTCAGGAAAGTGCTTTTCAAACGGATGTCCGTTCTGGTGCTGGGGCTTTAGGACTGATGCAATTAATGCCTGCTACGGCTAGGGAAGTCGCTCGAAAACAAAAAATCCGGTTGAAAAGTACTCAAAAAATTTTAGTGCCTGATACGAATATTCAATTAGGTAGCGCTTATTTGAGGCAAATGCTCAATCGTTTTGATGATAATCACTTGTTAGCCACAGCTGCTTATAATGCGGGACCAACCCGTGCTAAACGCTGGAGTAAAAAATATGGTTGTTTTCCACCGGATGTTTGGATTGAATTGATTCCGTTTACGCAAACCCGTGATTATGTTAAGCGCGTGTTAAGCTACGCGCCAGTTTTTGAATTTCAGATAGTGGGACATACACGAGTCAAACCGATGCTACTTGATACCATTTTGGCTGATGAGTGTATATATACTGAGCGTACTTGAAATTTGTGAAAATTCATTCACCTACGTTTTTTTCAACTCCGCTGGTGTCTTTTGGCAATGTTTTCACGAAACTCAAGGGCAATCAGTATAGATTAATATGACTGCCTGGTTTAAAGAAATTTTTTTTGCTAAAAATTTTCGTTATACTACTAACGGGTAATTTTTGGACTTTTTTTTTAAACGGTTGGTGGGCAAAAAAAAACTTGCCCACCCTACATAACTTTGAGCAACCCTTCATAAAAATCATAAAAATCATAAAAATCACAGTTCAAAATTAATTAGGAACATGTCTATTATAAAAAATCCGATTTTTGAAAAAAATAGTATTTCTAAAATGCCAAGGCTGAGCAGTTACAATTAAATAAATATAATGAAAACAAATACTTATATAAAATTATTACTAACAGGCTTTTTACTCGGTTTTGTGTTAGCAGCGTTTGCTATTACTGACGAAGAAATTGTCATCGGTTTAGAAGCTTTGGATGACTGGGAAGCAGCTTATCCATTGGCACTTCAAATAGCTCGTGAACAAAATGCCTACCCAGTATGGCGTGAAGTCGCCATTAAATATAGTCAATTTGATAGCGATAATAGGGCTTACTTACAGGCTTGGCAACAGGCTTACTTGCTTAATCAAGAATCCACTTATCGGGATTTTTTAAATATTAAACCACAGTCTTCGCTTAATCATTATGCGATTTCTGCCATATTTAAATTAATTAGGGCATCAGATAAGTTTGAAGGTTATTTAAGGTTTATAGCCGAATTTTCTAATGTAGTTGAATCAATTGAGGCGTTACTAAAAACTCACGAAATTGCTTTCCAAAGAGCAAAAAATTTTAATGAACCATTGGTTTTTGATGCGTTTGTCATGACTTTTTATGGGGCAAAACAAATCCCCCAGGCGATAGAACTCGCTTTTGAAACTGAAAAACAAAGAATTGAAAAAGAACTGAGTGATATAGATAACATCGAATTGCGGGAAAAAATTGCTCGCCGCCTGTTTAATGAAGGGCGTATAGCAGAAAAACAACATGCACCTTTGGTTGCGGCTCGTAAATATCAATTGCTCAATTTAGATATTTTCATAGATACTAAAGTATTTACGGCACTATTAGATAAAAAAGAGCGTTTTGCCTATCAAAAATTAATGCAAACGAAGCAAAATGAAATAGCCAAAAGCATTAAGGAAATGCGAGATGCCATTATAGAAACGCTCCAGCTTAAAACTCAACTGATGGAACCCGCGATGGTAAAAGAATTGCCAGCACAAAATCCGAGTTTAGAAAAAATCATTGCTAGGCATAATTATTTATTAGTACAACAATTTAAACAGCTTAATAAAAATATTAAAGCCGGATCCCATATAGATACAAATGTGGCTGAGTTAATACCGGTGTTAACCGGTTTAAAAATAGCCAAAGTGATAGGTAAAATATCGCTGATTATCACAAAAACCTTAGCGAATCCAAGTAAATACCAGGCTATTTTATTTGGTTCAAAAAACAATTGAGGTTTGAAAGAAATCCGATTTATTGAAAGAAATAGTATTTCTTATACGCTTCTTTAAAGGTAAAAACATGAAAAAACTGAGTTTATTGCTAGCCGTTTTGAATTTATTTTTCGCTTTTTCAGTATTAGCTGAATCTGTTAATAAAAAAGAAGTTAAATTTTCAGTACCACCTGTCAATGAAGAAACTCATGAAAAAACTTCAGTACCCGTTGAGCCAGTTATAGAAAAAACTTCACCAAGCCAGTCTATCAATGAAGGTGTAATTGCAATAACTACAACGCCTAGGGAGGCAGATATTTATGTCAATGGTAAACTTTTTGGCAATAGTACCCCAATCGTACTCAAACTGCCCGAAGGTAAACATCAAATAACCATAAAAAAAGTGGGAAAAAAAAGTGAAAATTTAGACATCCTGATTACTAACGGCGCGGTGGTGTCCAAAAAAGTTATCCTGGTTGACTTACCACAACCAACACCTTTATCCACTCATTTATCGGATATGCTTGAACCAAAACGGGATGCTTTTGAAACGGAAGAAGAATTTCAACAACGCCGTCTGAAATTAATTGACAAATTTAATCAAGCCGTGTTGCAACAAAATGCGGATTATCAAGCCGGTATCGCCTACTTAGATAAAGAAAGTTACAATATTGAAAATCAAACCTTTCCTGTACGTGTTGAATGGCAAGCGTCGTGGGCAAAAGCTTATGAATTGCCGAACCAAGGTTATATTACAGCTAAACGCGATGATGCTAAAAAACTTTGGGAAGGCGGTTCCCAAAAATCTTTGTACCTCTATGTAGAATGGGGAAAAAATCAACTAAGGCCTTATAAGTCCGTTTTGGTAGGATTAGGAAAAGAATGGTTGATTAATTTTAATCAACATTTACCAATAATTGAGCAATTGAATTGGCAAGGGGATAAAAAAGCCATTTCCCTGGCTGCTTTTAGTCCAAATTTAAAAACTTTAGCTTCCGTCACGGGCAAAGTGATTAAGTTAAGGCAAGTCAGCACAGGTAAAATACGACATATCCTTAAAGGGCATAAATACGGTGTATCTTCGGTTGCCTTCAGTCCTGATGGTAAAATACTGGCATCGGGTAGTTTGGATAATACCATTAAACTATGGAAAGTCAAGACAGGCACCTTAATAAGTACACTAGGGGATGGAATATTTTTTAGTGAAGGACATAAAAAAGCGGTTAATTCGGTTGCCTTTACTAAAGATGGCAAACAACTGGTATCCGGCGGTGTAGATAAAACGGTTAAAGTGTGGGGAATCAATACCGGCAAAGTGCTACAAACATTGAATGGACATAAAGATGAAGTGACATCTATTGCTATTACCACCTATGAAGATAATATTTTAGTCATTGCATCAGGCAGTCAGGATAAAACGATTAAACTGTGGTTTAATACAGTACCACTTTATACATTAAGGGAGCATGAAGGTGTTATACAATCTCTTGCCTTTAGCTCAGATGGTAAACTTTTAGCATTAGGAGGTGATGATCAAACGATTAAGCTATGGCGTATTCCTCCCTGTGAACCACCACGTATTTTTCCTGTATTTGAAAAAAATGTCGTTTCGCTTGCTTTTAGCCCAGATGGGAACGTGTTAGCCTCAGTCAGTGGTTCTGATATTAATTTATGGAAGGTACAAAATGGAGATACTCTTTCTACTTTACAACTAGAAGTTTTAGGAAAATCGGTTGCGTTTAGTTTAGATGGACGCACATTAGCATCCGTTGATGAATTAAATAGTATTAAGGTGTGGGGTCCAGCCGTAGAGTTGGAAGCGCAAGAGTAGTTTGGGAATTGGAAATTGGTTCACTGCGTGAAGTAATTGGGAATATTTTTAGCTTGAACCATACCTATTAATTTGATATAGTATTGTTTTGTGTGAAAAATCCATACATGGAGTAAAATTAATGATTCAAATTCAGCAAAACAACGCATTAAAATTGCTTGAAATTTCAGCCAGTTTAGCATCCAGTGCCATCCCGGCAAAGGCTGCTGCTAACAATGGTTCTATGAACGAAACCGAATTGAAAGATTTATTTTCGGCTTGTGTTGATATGGTTTATGAAAAATTTGAAGGATTTCCTTGTTCTAAAGAAATCAACGAAAAATTTGCCACCATTGGTGAAATGCACCAAGTATTTACTGAAAAGTTTGCGGAAATTGATACAAAACTGGCAGCATTGCCCCATTCTAATAGAGTTAGCCGGCGACCGGGGTAATATACCGGTCACAAGGGCAATCGCAGTGAACTGCCCTTATCATTAAAATCTTGAATAAATTTCAGAATTTATTGTTATAGATTTTAAAAAATATGTTAGAATTATTTTTATTATTAGCTTGTCAGAAATACTATTTTTTCCAAAAATAGTATTTCTTTTTATTAATTGAATGTTATAATATTATAATTTTATTATGTTATAATCTTAAATCGTTAGCAAATCTGCTCGGCTAACATATTTGTATAAAAAAATTGATATTTATATCAATTTGTACAAATTGAAATTTTTTAGGAGTAGAAATTTTTAAACTTAATAATGAGTACACTTTTAATGAGGAAAGTCTAACAATGCCTACATTTGTGCGTACTGAAAAATGCGACGGCTGCAAAGGTCAAGATAAGACCGCTTGTATGTATATTTGCCCCCATAACTTGATGAAACTGGATAAAGATGGCTCCGAAACAGGTCATGCCATGAAAGCTTTCAATCAAGAACCTGAGCAATGTTGGGAATGTTATTCCTGCGTGAAAATTTGCCCGCAAAATGCGATTGAAGTCCGTCACTATGCTGATATCGTACCTTTGGGTGCCTCTGTACAACCGCTACGCGGTAGTGATTCCATCATGTGGACGATTGTTTTCCGCAATGGCAATAAAAAACGTTTCAAATTCCCCATTCGTACCACCCCTGAAGGTTCTATTGAGCCTTATGCCGGTAAACCCCAGGTTAATATGGACGATATTGATAAACCCGGCTTTTTCAACATGGGTAAAGAATTGAAGGGCGATAGAAGCCAATTAATTCGTCTGTAAGGTGACAGACTTCGGGCATCACCTGCCTTTTAGGTAGGTGTTGATGTGCATAAAATATTAACACAACTGAATAGTTAGGAAACAAACATGGCAGAAGGCACTTTTGGTAATCCACAAGTTATTGAAGAAGAAGTCGATATCCTGTTGATTGGTGGTGGAATGGCGTGCTGTGGTGCAGCGTATGAAATCATGCGTTGGACTGAAGGCACTGATCTCAAAATCAAATTGGTTGATAAAGCCGCTTTGGATCGTTCCGGTGCAGTCGCTCAAGGTTTATCTGCAATTAATACTTACCTGGGTGATAATGATCCGGCAGATTATACCCGTATGGTCGCTAATGACTTAATGGGTATTACCCGTGACGATTTGGCTTATGATGTAGGTCGTCACGTTGATGACTCGGTACAGTTGTTTGAAGAATGGGGACTGCCGATTTGGAAACAAAAAGGTGATGAAGGCAAATCCTTGAAAGATGGCGGTAAACCGGTCCGTTCTGGTAAATGGCAAATTATGATTAATGGCGAATCCTATAAATGGATTGTTGCCGAAGCCGCTAAAAAAGCCCTGGGGACTGACCGTATCCAGGAACGTGTGTTCATCGTTAAATTGATCAACGATAAAAACGATCCGGAACGTGTAGCAGGTGCTATCGGTTTCTCCGTGCGTGAACACAAAGTGTATGTCTATAAGTTCAAAGCTTGTCTGCTCGCCGCTGGTGGTTGCGTTAATCTCTTCCGCCCACGCTCTGTTGGTGAAGGTTCCGGTCGCGCTTGGTATCCAGTCTGGAATGCAGGTTCCACCTACGCTATGGCTGCTGAAGCCGGTGCGGAATTAACCATGATGGAAAACCGCTTTGTACCAGCCCGCTTTAAAGACGGTTATGGTCCAGTCGGTGCATGGTTCTTGTTGTTTAAAGCGAAGGCAACCAATGCCTTTGGTGAAAACTACATGGAAAGAAACAAGGAGATGTTGAATGACTATCCGCCTTATGGTCTAGCTGCGGTGCCAGCTTCTTGTTTACGTAACCATCTCATGATGCATGAGATGAAAGAAGGTCGTGGTCCAATTTATATGGATACGCCAACCGCTTTAGCTAAATTGGCTGAAACCATGACTCCCAAGGAAATCAAGCATTTAGAAGCTGAAGCTTGGGAAGATTTCTTGGATATGTGTATCGGTCAAGCAGGTGTCTGGGCTGGTGAAAACATTGAACCAGAAAAGAGGCCATCTGAGTTGATGCCGACCGAACCGTATTTACTGGGTTCACATTCTGGTTGCTGTGGTATTTGGGTCTCCGGTCCGACTGACTTAGGCGCACCACCAGAATGGTCTTGGGGTTATCGTTCCATGACCACAATCAAGGGGTTATTTACAGCGGGTGACGGTGTTGGTGCTTCTGGTCACAAATTCTCATCTGGCTCCCATGCAGAAGGTCGTATTGCGGCTAAAGCTATGGTGAAGTATGCGCTGGATCACAAAGACTGGAAACCGGAATTAGATGCGCCTGTTGATCAATTGGTAGCTGATATCTACAAGCCAGTGAAAACCTTCTTGGAACACAAAGATTACAGCACCGCTATTGATGTCAATCCTAACTACATCACCCCCAAAATGTTGCAATTCCGTCTGCAAAAGATTATGGACGAATACTGCGCGGGTGTAGCGACTTGGTATCAAACCAACGCGAAAATGTTGGAAGTCTGCGAATACAAGTTGGAAATGCTCAAGGAAGATTCCTTCAAAATGCGGGCAAAAGATTTGCACGAATTGCTCCGTGCTTGGGAAAACTATCACCGCATCATCACGGCAGAAGCTCACATGAAACACATTCAATTCCGTGAAGAATCCCGTTATCCGGGCTTCTACTATCGCATGGACTTCAACTTCGTTGATGAAGAAAATTGGAAGTGCTTCGTCAACTCCACTTATGATCGTAAGTCTAAAAAGTGGAGCTTGAAGAAGGTACCTCATGTTAACTTAGTTGCTAAGTAACAAACGCTTTACAAAAAAATAAGTTTCGAGGTTCAAGTTTTTTCGGTAGAAAAGACTTGCATCTCGAAAAAACGGGTGTTTGGGATAATTTATTTTCTGGAAGTCCCTAATAGTGAATAGTTCATAATTAATCATTAACCCTTAAATCAGCCTAGCCATTCTTTGGTTAGGCTTTTTTTTTGGAAAAATTCACATTCCAATTTTGATAGGAACATGCATGAAATAACTTAGACAATTGTTTATAGGGTGGATAAGTTCCGCGTCAGGAGCCCTATGATTTATAGCTTGGTGTATGACGTTATCACTTATACACCCTACAATATTGTTCTGTACAAAGCTTTTTTATATACAATTCTTGTAGTAACTGGTGTTTTTCAAAAGTTAATATATAGCATTTCCCTTTTGAGTGAAGTACATCTTTTGTAGGGGCAATCCTTTATGGTTGCCCTGTATCTCACCCAAAAGAAAAAAACTTTAGCCGATATCTCAATAATTCTAAAATTCTGTTAATTCTGATTCAGACAATAAAAAATGTCTTTTGTACAAAGCTTAATTATATAAAATCGCTTTCTGTTATTATTGTCAGAATTAAAACTTAAAAAGCAAGTATCAGAATTAAAATTGAAAATGTTAAACTTACCCGTAAAATGTTTAGGTATTCACTTTGAAAACGATGAAGCGCGTCGTGCCTATTTTTTAGAAGAACTCCGCAAAAAACTGCAAGGTCCTGATTTTAAAAGATTTTCAGGATTTCCTCACGCCACCGATGAGGCTATTTTAGCCCTTTCTGATCCACCCTATTACACCGCTTGCCCTAATCCCTGGTTAGCTGATTTTTTAAACGAATGGGAACAAAATCATAACAATTACCACCGCGAACCCTTTGCCACCGATGTCACCGAAGGCAAAAATGATCCCATTTATAACGCGCATTCTTATCATACCAAGGTTCCTCATAAGGCGATTATGCGCTATATATTGCATTACACTGAGCCTGGTAATGTGGTATTTGATGGTTTTTGTGGTACGGGTATGACGGGGGTAGCGGCGCAACTGTGTGGCGATCAAAAAACCATTGAATCTTTAGGCTATCGCGTACAGCCTGACGGCACGATTGAGGCGCAAGATGAAAATGGCAAATCAGGTTGGCAACCATTTTCAAAGTTAGGCGCACGGCGAGCCATTTTAAATGATTTATCGCCCGCAGCGACATTTATTGCTTATAACTACAATACGCCTGTTGATGCCTTCACCCTTGAACAAGAGGCGCATCGCATTCTGCAAGCTGTGGAAACAGAATGTGGTTGGATGTATCAAACCCTGCATTTCAGCACCAAAAATATCAAAGAACACACCAATGACATTAAGAAAATTATTTTAGGTGAAATGGCTTGCCCTATATGGATAATCCTGGGGCGCATTAATTATACGGTGTGGTCTGATATCTTTATTTGCCCTGAATGTGCCAACGATGTCATATTTTGGGAAGCGGCTGTCAATAGAGAGGCGGGAAAACCTCAATTTCCTTGCCCCCATTGTGACGCGACATTGACAAAACGCACCTTAGAACGCGCTTGGATAACGCGCTTTGATACTGCCATTAGTGAAACGGTACGACAGGCAAAGCAAGTGCCAGTTTTGATTAATTATTCTGTGGGCAAAACCCGTTATGAAAAAACACCAGATGAATTTGATTTAGCGTTATTAGAAAAAATAGAGAAGACAGAGGTACCATATTGGTTTCCGACGGTTGCCTTGCCAAAAGGTGATAAGATGGCTGAACCGTTGCATCTTGGTATAACACATGTACACCATTTTTATTCTAAGCGGGCATTATTAACTCTTCAATGTGGATATCACAATGTTTCTTCTTTGAATGAAAATATAAAGCATTATATGTTATTTGTTATTCAGCAGGCTGTGTTAGGAATGGCAAAGATCGCACGCTACGTTCCCAATCATTATTCTCAAGTTAATCAATATCTTAGTGGAACACTTTATATTAGCTCCCAAATAGTAGATGTGTCGTTAGAGTATATTATAGCTGGAAAAATCAGGCGATTAACTCAGCTACTTGGAACATATCATAAAGTTAATGAAGCGTTGGTTGCCTGTCAAAACTTCTCGGATTTCAAAATGGAAGATGCGGTTATAGACTATATTTTCCTTGATCCGCCCTTTGGCTCGAATCTCATGTATTCAGAGCTCAATTTTCTCTGGGAATCATGGCTACAAGTTTTTACCAATAACCAACAGGAAGCCATTGTCAATAAAACCCAGAACAAAAAGTTAAGTGATTACCGTGCCCTGATAGTAAATTGTTTCAAAGAAGCTTTTCGTATTCTCAAACCTGGGCACTGGATGACGGTGGAGTTTTCTAACACGCGAGCCGGGGTTTGGAATATATTACAAACCACTTTGCAAGAAGCTGGATTTATCATTGCCAATGTATCGGCTTTAGACAAAAAACAGGGCAGTTTCAACGCTGTCACAAATACAATCTCGGTTAAACAAGATTTAATTATTTCCGCTTATAAACCTAATAGTAGCTTAGAAGAACGCTTTGAAAAAGCGGCTGGTTCTGAGGCGGGGGTATGGGAATTTGTTCGCAACCATTTAAATTACTTGCCGATTACTAAAATAAAAAACGGTGAACTCGAATGGATTTCAGAACGCGAACCGCGCATTTTATATGATCGCACAGTAGCGTATTTTATCGGGCATGGTTACTCAGTACCGCTGTCTAGTCAACAATTTCAAGCTGGTTTAAGAGAACATTTTAAAGAACGCGATGGCATGATTTTTCGTTTGGAGCAAATAGAAAATTATGAGCAAAAGCGCAAAAAGACTAAAAATTCGCCCCAACTGGCACTACTTATCTCCGATGAACGCAGCGCAATTGATTGGCTGAATAATTTTTTGAAAAAACAGCCATCAACTCGCCAGGATATTCATCCTAAATTGATTAAGCTTCTCGGTGCTGGTTGGAAAAAACATGAACTCATGGTAGAATTAGATACCCTGTTAGAATTTAACTTCTTAAAATATGAGGGCAAGGGCGCGGTACCAAGTCAAATTCATCACTATTTATCCCATCAATTTAAAGCTTGTCGCAATCTGGAAAAAGATAACACCATTTTACAACAATACGCAACAGAACGCTGGTATATTCCAGAACAACATAAAGCACAAGATTTAGAAAAAATCCGTGAAGCCCATTTATTGCATGAATTTAAACAATATCGCCAAAGTCAGAAAAAGCGTCTCAAAGCTTTTCGTTTAGAAGTGATGCGTACTGGTTTTAAAAACGCATGGGCGCAACAAGATTATAAAACCATTATCGAAATGTCTCACAAAATACCGGAAGCGGCTTTGTATGAGGATGAAAAGCTATTACAATTATATGATTTAGCTATGGTGCGCTTAGAACAGTAATATAGTTTTTCATATAAGTAGTAGTACAAAAGTATTTTAACATTATTTAAATATACGTATAAGTAGTTGGGATTTAGATGATAATGAATCAGAAGGTACAAAAAAAGCATTTCATTTAAGTGGACCCATCATTAGAACCTTGAGCGAAGGGAGTATTATGCTTATTGATGAAATTGAAGCTAAAATGCACCCGATGATGACAATTAATACGATAAATTTATTTTTAAATAAAGCAACCAATCCGTATGGGGCACAAATTATTTTTGCCACTCATGATACAAATATACTGACGTATTGCCCACTTTGGAGAGATCAAATAAATTTTGTAGAGAAGAATAATTGGGAAGCGACTGAGATTTATGCGCTTTCTGATTTTAGATATTTTGATGAAAAAAATAAGCCTGAACGTCCTGACGTAGTATATAAGAACTGTTGGAACGGGACGGAATCCTAAAGGTGTTATTGATCAGGCTATAAAGAATCGAACTGATTTTGAATGCCACAAAGAAATTGATTTCGTTTGGGCTGTTTTTGATAAAGACGATGCTGATGAAAATGAAACAAAAATTAATAAATTTAATGATGCTTTTAAGATCGCTAAATAGGAAAATATTCAAATTGCATACAGTAATGAAGCGTTTGAATTATGGTTGCTACTGCATTTAACAAATGTTGAAAAAAGTAAACCTTTTCTTGTTAAAGAATTACGAGATGGGATAAAATTTTACAATAATTGAATGCTATTGGAATATAGTAGTCTTATGTGAAACATAAGAAATATGAAATCGTTTGCAACCCCTCGTTTGAAAAATTTCTACCCACCCTACATATCTGATAGAAAATGAATGCCGATGCACACAAAAACACGTTTGCCCACCAGGCTTTAAAACAAAACCTGGCAGGTCAAGGGCAGCGTCCAAACTGGATTTTGACCTGGCAGGTTTTCTTCCTGCCAGGTCTGGTTGTCGAATTTATTTCATGCACATTCCTAAACTTTGTAAAATGTCCTGGGGTTCTATTTTGTGAACTAAGAATTTTTAAAATGCACTTTAATATTTTAACAGATTTGATATGAAAATACAAGCTTTTTGCTTAGGTTTTCTATAAAAAAGGCTAAATTGATTTTTGCGAATTTGTAACATGCCTAAAATAGCCAGTTCAGCGCGTAACATTTTTTTTTGTAAATCGAATAATGGAGCATTATTTTTTATACCTATCTATTAAGTCCTAATTAAAATGACAAATAGACTGTAGTCATATATAAATAGCTGCTTTATGATAATTTAATTTTGTATAAAATAAGCTTTTTTTCATCAAAAAGTAAAACTTATGCAAAATTCATTTGACTTAATTTCGATTTGCTGTAAAATGGGTATCCAATCGAAAGAAGAATATAGTATTTCTTGATTAACTGGATCACTGATAACTGATCTCTTTAGGTGTCTAATGGACCGGTGTCCATTAACACAACCACTTGGAACACCCCCCTAGTTTCAAGCGGTGCCGGGTGGTCGTTTTAAAATGCCACTCATTATTAGAAATACTATTTTTTCAAAAAATAGTATTTCTTGGTTAGAAACCGAGTTTTTCCAAAATACTTGGTTTCTTAATAGGGGTGCCGATATGACCAGTTTTGGTAATTTTGGTAGGGCGAAATGGGTAATTCTTTTTTTAATTAGGAATTAGCTATTTCATTTTTTATTATTAATACTAAAGGAAATATGATGACCTCATATTTACGACGAAAACGTGTTCCTACGCGGGACACTCATTGTTGTGAGCCACCCAATAGGCGGTGGCGATCTATACCCACATCAGGGGCACTCATGTTGACATTGCTCGCTGGTAGTGCTGTGCCTAGCTGGGCTACTACCACTGAAGGTTCTGATATTACAGAACCTCAGAACAACGCTACGTCAATTCTATTCGATAATCGTGCTATTCAGTCACCAGATGGTGAGTTAGTCTTTAACGAGATAGACTTTGGTGGCTGCACTGTCGAAGGTCGTGATGGTACTACTTATCGTGATCCTGCTTGTGTCGAGGATGTATTGGAAAGAAAGACAAGGGGGTGGAATCCTATTAAAGATATAGGAAATGCAATTAGTAGTGTTGGTAAATTTGTTGGTGGTGTTGTAAATACAGTTGTAGGTGGTGCTGTTTGCATTATCACCTTATTTCAGAAGTGTGGTCCTGATGTAGTATATGTTCAACAGCCAGCTCCACCAATTAACCATCCACCAACAGTTAGTTTGGAATCACCAGGAATCCCTACTACTCTTACTGAACTTCCTATACAAGTTGACTTGAAGTGGAGTGGAAGTGATCCTGAAGGTAATTATCCACTCACTTACGATGTTTTTTTTGGAATTGGAACTGAACCTATTGGTCCAGGTATTGAGTCTGATAATTACACCGTTGTAAATGCCTTCCTTGATGACAAAAACAAGTTTGAGTTTGGTAAAAGCTATTTTTGGCAAGTTGAAGCGAAGGACAGTCTTGGAAACAGTCGAAAGGGACCTCCTTGGGGGTTTTCAATTAGAGACAACGCTCCCCCAACTAAAGCTACAACTCCTGACCCAGAAAATGGTACAAGTGGTGATGATGCTGTAGACTATGGAACCACTGGATTTAAACTGAGTTGGCATGGTGGTATTGATGACACTGATACGGTGAAATACGATGTTTATTTGAGTGATACCGTGTCACTATCATCAAATTTATTTACTTTGTCAAGTCCTGTTTGTGAAAATGAAGAAGAAAAAGATTGTACACTTCCTTCTACTTTGGGCGGTAGCAAAACCTATTACTGGCGTGTCGTGGCTAAGGATGGACATAGCATTACGAAAGGGCCTATCTGGCAATTTGACACGAAATCTTTACCTGAGCCTGCTAAAGCTGCTTTCAGTATTGACTTTGAAGAAGGTTTTGTGGCCGAAGGCATTAGTTTTACCCCTAAAATCACGAATAATTCTTCCGGCGGTATAGTCGAAGAAACACCGTGGATATGGGAAGTAAAACAAGGTGATAGTACGTGGGATAGTAGTAACGATAAGGAACCATCTTTTACCTTCACTAAAAACGATATGGGTGAAAACGATGTGGTTCATTATGTAATTACACTCAAAGTGGGAGATGTAAGTGCTACTGGGAACATCACTGTCAAACCATTGGAGTTTGTTCCTCTGGTGGTTCGCCCGGGTGCTAATACCATGAATTTGGATTGGTCAGCGAATCCTATTAACACCTATATTGATCCTGTAAATACTCATGTTACATTTTTGCGTGCTCCTGAAAATGATAAACCTACTGATCTCGATGAGTGGCTAGAGATAGAAACTGTTGATTACATGGCCTCTTTGATATCCGTCAATCAATACTTTGATGAAGATACCAAGACACCAATGGTGAAACCTGATAAGTATTGCTACCGTTTCAAAGTACACAAACACGATGATGTTGGTGGTAAAAACTTGTTGGCTCAATCCACAGAAGCATGTGATACTTTTGGAGCAGTCAGATTGTTTATCGACAGTGTTGCTTCAGCTGCTCCCGGAGAAGAGGTTAGAATTCCTGTGAGAATTTCCAATGCTCAAGGATTAAAAATTTCTGGAGGCAACCTAAAATTGGGGTTTGATAATAGTGTTATTACTGTTGACACACCAAATTTAGATTTGTCCGCCACTCCTAGCTCCTTCCTGTGGGACCCAGATATGGAAGATTTTTCTTATTACTTTGACCCAACACCAATCTTCACTGATACTGACAAGGGTAGAGTAGTAAACTTTATAGTCACGGGTGACGATGAAGTATTACCATCAGAACTTGTTGGTGGTCAAGAATTGTTTTTCTGGATTTCTGGTGAAGTAAGGGACGTTATTGATGGAACCACAGCTCAATTTTTGTGGGAACCAAATAATTCTGTCCTCATGGAATATATTGATGAGGATACCAGCAATAATATCCCCTTAAGTTTTGGTGATGCAATCTTTAACGTTGCAACCAGAAGAGGTACGAGAGATTCCGGAGAACCACTTTTGATTGTTGATGGTTTATTTACAGTTGATGCTACCGGTCAATTAGGTGATCCTAATATGAATGCGTTGGTAGACATTGATGATGGTAAACTCGTCCTGAGACACATCACTAATAAAAGTACCTATCCCTTTACTGAACGACAGATTGCAGCAGCAGATACTAACGGTAATGGTAAGATAGATGCTAACGATGCAGCAGCAATTTTCTACTATTCATACTATGGAAAATGGCCTTCTCTATCCAGTGATGATTCCCAATCGGCACAAAATGACTCACCGATGACTATCGAATTGGGTAACGTGGATGGAGAATCTGGTACGGAAACAGAAACCATGCTAAATGTTGAAAATCTGAGTAATTTCACAGGTGGTGAGTTTATTCTCTCTTATGACCCGGCAGTAGTTGAAGGTATTACCGATGTCAAGAAAACAAAGTTCACCAAAAGGTTTAGCATTTATTCTCGCGATAATGGTGAAGGCAAAGTACGTATTGCAATGGCAGATCGTCAACCAATCAATGGTAGCGGTGCCTTAGTCTCTGTGAAACTGCGTCTTAAATCTAAAACAACGACGAGAAGGGGAACACGGAATGGTACTACTGTTGGTAAGCGTAGTTCAGGTTTAGTACTAGCACAAACGCAGTTTTATGATCCAACAGGACGCAATTTTGTCACTTCCAGACTTCAACGAACCGTAGAACGTAAAAATGCAGAAGTAGTACGTACTGACGTAGTAGAAGAAGTTAATGATGATACCAGTACTGGTGGTGGTAATTCCACATCCAATGGTGGTAGCACTGGTAGCTAACTACCAAAAGTGACTGGACTAATCCTAGATAAAGCTGGTGATCCAATTATGGGTGTCACCGTGCAAATAGGTGATCAAACCACTGTCACTAATGAAGTTAGTTTCTGGGAAATCACCGATCTAGCTAAAGGTGAATACACCGTAACGGCGAGTAAAGAAGGTTATGAATTTGTACCACAAACCTTTATTTTCGAGGACGATGATGTCATTATTAACCATGAAACTTCAGTTGACAGCATAAACGATGCTGCTAAACTTCGTTCCACTAGTGGCTACATCCTTGACGGCGATAACAAGCCAATTGCTGATGTCACCGTACAAATGGGTGATAAAACAGTTGTCACTGATGAAACTGGTTTTTGGAAAATAGATGGTGTCACTGATGGCATACATACGGTCACAGCTAGTAAAGATGGCCATTGGTTTGCACCCAAGAAATTAGCGGTCATTGACGCTGATGTCATTGTTGAAATGGGTAGCAATGGGCCATATACTGTTGGTGGCGCAATCGTTGATGAGCTTGGCAAACCAATCGCCGGTGTTGAAGTGAAAATCGGTGATGAAAAAATTGTCACAACTGACTTTGGCTACTGGGAAATCAGCGGCTTACGAGAAGGCGATGACTATGTTGCTATTGCTAGTAAAGAGGGCTACACATTTGCTCAAACTAACTTTGCACTCGGTAATGAAGACTTCAGACAAGAAGTACCCATTAAACCCATTTCCGATATCAAAGTGAGTATTGTGGCAAGTAGTCGGACAATCAGACAGGATGACAACATTACCTATACCATGACAGTGACCAATGGTGGCACTAAAACGGCAACAGGTATTGTACTGACTGATGAACTACCCGAAGGAACCAGCCTTGTTTCCATTGGAGTATTAGATGGTGGCGAGTGCGATGTAGAAACCGTCACTTGTACTTTGCCTGACTTAACGACGGGTAATTTTGCTAGAGTCGAATTGGTAGTCAATAACACGCAAACTAATACGTTGCTAAATATAGCTACCGTCACATCTAACGAATACCCAACAGACGTGGTCAAAAAGAGGACACAAGTGATTCCATATCTATCGGTAGATATTACCGATACGCCAGATCCAATAGCAATGGCGAAAGTGGATGTAGAAAGAATACTACACTACACGATAACGGTTGAACTGAGTGCCAATGCGCTTACCGCAGCAACGGGTGTTGAACTGGTGACGAGATTACCAAAAGGGGTTGAACTGCAATCGGTAAACACCGATTATGGCATGTGCGACACCAGCAATCTGCCGACACTAATTTGCTCACTGACTGACTTGAGTGTTGACAACGCGGATGACATAAGTCAAGTCACCGTTAATGTGGACGTACTTCTCAAAGATGCTGGGTTACTGCTATTGACGCATGAAGCGAAGGTGACGGCGAATGAGTATCCCGCCCACACCACAAAAGAACGCACCAAAGTCTCCATTGGTGATGATGTGAAAGTGGATATGGTATTAGTCGTAGACACCACTCACAGCATGACTGAAGAGATAAATGGTGTGATTCATGCCCTCAATAACTTCATCGCCAAAGAGATTGATCCAAGCAAAGCACCATTGATTGTCTTGGTAGAGTTTAAAGACGATGTGCGGTTCATCGCAGCAACGAGGGACTTAAATGTTTTACTCAAAGCGGTTAAATCCCTGAAAGCGGAAGGCGGTGGTACCTGCCCTGAAGCCTCGGTAGAAGCCTTGACGCTGGCAGTCGAACACCTCAAAGATGGTGGCGTGATACTATTCACAACTGACGCATCTCCTTATGCCGATGCTGATCTTGGGAAACTCGACACCCTGCTAAAGGGAAAAGACATGAAGTTCTCAGCTATATTGACGGGTGATTGTTCTAATCAGGATAGTTGGAATGTTCTGCCCTAAATAATCGTTATAAACTTTAACGAGTTTAGAAATCAGATTTTTTCAAAGAATCGGATTTCTTCTTAATAAACCTGACAGGTTTTCAAAACCTGTCAGGTTTTTTTTTGCCCTTAAAGTTTTTTGAAAAAACTTTGTTTCTAAGAATTTATTTTTCAGAACATCTTTAGTTATAAGAACCCTTCAATTGAGGTTTGCCCATCTAATACAAAACTCAGGTGTCAGTTCTTTATAAGAACGGGCTTGTGTGTTAAGCGACTTTTTAGTCATAGCTGCTGTGATATGAGTTGGTTTAATCCGCCCTTCTTCAATGGCAGATTGATCTATTTGATGAACTTTATCAATAAATGCCTGATCATGGGGATCGTTAGCATCAAAATTATGTCCAAAGCAGCGATCAATAAATATATCAATCACATTGGCATAAGCCAGAAATAAGTCAAAACTGAATTTTTCGACTAGCAATGGCAGGATGTCTTGCGCCCGAATGCCTTCAAAACTTTCGGTGGCGCAATCCCAGTTTTCATATTCTTCAAGTTCAACGCGCTTGAGTAGGTGATTGTATTTATAGCGTTCTGGTAATGTTGCCCATAATTCATTCACTATTTCGAGGGCTTCCGGCCATCGCTGATGTCCATTTCGCCCTATCATATCATGGGTTAGAAAATAGCCCTGGGGGTGCAAAGCATGATCAATCTTATCAAACAATAATTCAAGTTCAACAAAATGATGCAATGATTGGTTAGCGATTACAATGTGATATTGTTGCTTGGGTTGCCAGCCATTAATATCTGAGCAGGTAAACTGCATTTTGGAGGCAAGCTGTTGCGCTGATGCTAACCCACGATCTAACATTGCCTGATTGATGTCCAGACATTCCAAAGTAAAATGCTCAAGTCCTTTATCAAGTAGCATTTCAACCAGTTTAATTTCAATGTCGCAATTTCCCGCGCCGATACTAATTAAGTGGCAAACTTCGTTCTCGCTAGAGCCAATGGAAAATGCCTGACAAATACGTTGTATATAGAGGCAATAAAATTCTTCTGCATTAGCAAAGCCAAATTGTGATACGATGGGCAAAAGATATTTATTTGACCAATAATGGGCTATTTCAGGTAGATCATGAACATTTTCTACTTGTTTGTAATTATCTATCTCTTTTGCTATGCGCGATTGATAATCTGATTGGCTCAATCGTTCTATTGCCTGTTCTGGCGGCGTGCCAGGGGGATAGTGCGTCGCTAAGACGGCTTGCCATTTTTCTCTAAATTTATCATGGTTAATGGCTTGAAAGGCTTTATAGCCACTGTTGATATCTGTACCGGCAGTAACACCTTCATGATGTATCACTTCCGATTCGTGACAATAAAATACTTTATAGCCGGCTTGACGCGCCGCAAAGCATAAATCAGTATCTTCATAATAGGCGGGCGCGTAACGCATATCAAAACCGCCAAGTAGCTCCCATAAGCTTTTTCTAATCATTAAACTGGCACCGGAGCAATAATCAACGGCTCTGCTTTGATTAAATTGCGGCAGCGTGGGGTCTTGTAAGCGCCCATAATTCCAGCCACTGGCATCATTAAAGATAATCCCACCTGCTTCTTGCAAACGCCCATCGGGATAAATTAACTTTGAACCTGTAATCCCAACAGTTGGATCAGCCTCCATGATTTTAATCATATTCGATAGCCAGCCGGGCATAACTTGGGTATCATTATTTAAAAATAAGACAAATTCGCCGTTAGCTATTTCTGCCCCTTGCCGACAGGCTTGCACAAAGCCTTGATTTTCCAGATTATTAATGATATGAAATGTGCCTTGTGCTGACAAAGCAGCCGTTTCATCAGTAGAGGCATTATTAACAATAATAATTTCTTGACTAATTTCCGTATCACAAGCTAGCAATGTTAATAAGCAATTATAAGTGTATAATACTTTATTAAACACAGGAATAATGATACTGACACGGGGCGATATAACCTTTGGAAAAGCGATAGATTTTAAATCCAGTGCCTGTATAAAAGTAGGTGGTATTCTGGAACACCACAATGCCACTACATTATCTTCAGCAGCATCTTCTGAATAAATTGAAATAGCCACAGCCTGCCCTGACTTAGACATTTGTAACGCCGAGAAGGGAATATCGACATATTCATTATCGACTAAATAACTGGTATTAAAACGGTGCGCGACATCATTTATTTGCACCGTGACATGACAACGATTAGCGCGGCAATAAGTTCCAAATCTTAAACGTATTCCGGTAATGACATCGCTATTGGGAATGAGGCTAAAATTAATACACGTATCTTTTGTAAGGGTAATGGGTATATTACCATAGCACGTCGCCTCCGTAATAAACGCCCTTTGTTCACCAAGTAAGGTAGAAGCAGGTAATCTATCTTCGATGAGCGTAGAAAATTGAGGGGTTTGGGAATCATTTTTTTGCCCTAACCAGGTATTTTTTAAAAGTTGTAATAGGTTCATTTTTTAAAGAAATTTGAAAAATAGTATTTCTAACACGCCTGAATGTGATATTTTTTTAAAGAAATAATATTTTTTGAAAAAAAGTATTTCTAATTGCTAATTCTAACAAAATATTGGAAGATTTAAAATTCACAACGCCCTATTTCCCATTTACAAACTATATTTAAGTAGTCAATTTAAGTTAAAATAATTCCATTTATTAGAATTGTTTCCAAATCAAAGGAATATAAGTTTTTTATGAATATTCAAACCATTTCGACTAGCCCTTTTGAAGGGCAAATACTAGGAACATCTGGCTTGCGTAAAAAAGTCAGTGTATTTCAACAACCCCATTATTTAGAAAATTTTGTTCAATCTATTTTTGATTCATTGGAGGGTTTCCAGGGTAAAACGCTTGTTATTGGCGGTGATGGGCGTTATTACAATCAAATCGCTATCCAAACGATTTTAAAAATAGCAGCAGCTAATGATTTTGGACAGGTGCTGGTTGGGCAAAATGGGTTGCTGTCAACACCTGCAGCTTCAGTGCTTATCCGTAAATATCAAGCCTTTGGCGGTATTATTCTTTCAGCCAGCCATAACCCAGGGGGGCAGGATGGTGATTTTGGAATTAAGTACAATATTAGTAATGGTGGTCCAGCACCTGAAAATGTGACGGATGCCATTTATGAACAAACTGAGAAAATCAGTGAATATCGTATTACTGATACTGTTGATATTGATTTAACTCAATTAGGTGAAACGCAAGTTGGGAAGATGAAAATCAAAATCATCGATCCGGTTGCTGATTATGTCGCCCTGATGGAGCAACTCTTTGATTTTGAAAGCATGAAAGCATTGTTTCAATCCGGCTTTACTATGCGTTTTGATGCCATGCACGCGATAACTGGACCCTATGCTACTCACATATTGGAAGAAAAACTCGGTGCCCCTCAAGGTACTGTCATGAATGGTATCCCTTTAGAAGATTTTGGAGGAGGGCATCCTGATCCTAATTTGACTTATGCGCATGATTTGGTTGATATAATGTATGGTGAAAATGCGCCACAATTTGGAGCAGCCTCTGATGGAGACGGGGATCGCAATATGATATTAGGCACAAGCTTTTTCGTCACGCCTTCTGATAGTCTTGCTGTCTTGGCGGCTAATGCGACTCTCGTCCCTGGTTATCAAGACGGTTTAGCTGGCATAGCCCGTTCAATGCCAACGAGTGAAGCGGCGGATCATGTTGCCGATGAACTTGATATTGATTGCTATGAAACGCCAACAGGCTGGAAATTTTTTGGTAATTTGCTGGATGCGGGTAAGACGACACTGTGTGGCGAAGAAAGTTTTGGCACGGGTTCTAGTCATGTGCGGGAAAAAGATGGACTATGGGCAGTCTTGTTTTGGTTAAACCTTTTAGCGGCGCGCCGACAATCGGTAGAAACGATTGTGCGTGAGCACTGGGCAAAGTATGGGCGTAATTTCTATTCCCGACATGATTATGAGGGCGTAGATGAGCAAGCGGCTACCGAATTAATGGAACATTTATACAGCACTTTCAGTCACTTGTCAGGTAAACAATTCGGTTCACACGTCGTTGAATATTGCGATAATTTCGGTTATATCGATCCGGTTGATCATAGTATCAGTCAAGATCAGGGGATGCGGATTGGTTTTCAAGATGGTTCGCGGATTGTTTTTCGTCTTTCTGGTACAGGAACCAAAGGGGCAACTTTGCGCGTTTATTTGGAATTTTATGAAGAAGACACGGCTAAACATCATTTGGATGCCCAGACGGCATTAGCAGAGTTAATTAAAGTAGCGGATGAAATGGCAGGTATAAAAAAATATACAGGGTATGATAAACCGTCGGTGATAACTTAATATCCGTGTTAGAAATCCGATTTTTGAAAAAATCGGATTTCTTTCTTGCACATTTGTATAATCAAGGAAAAAAGCTATGTCTATTTTTAAAGCTTACGACATTCGTGGTATTGTCGGTGAAACGCTAACGCCTGAAATCGTTACCAAAATTGGGCAAGCGATAGGAAGTGAAGCGGCGGCACAAAATCAGCCTAAAATCGTGGTTGCCCGTGATGGGCGTTTATCGGGTCCCGATTTATTAGATGCCTTGAGCGAAGGCTTACAGGCTGCAGGGCGTGAAGTCATTGATATTGGTATGGTGCCAACCCCACTACTTTATTTTGCTACCTATTATTTAAAAACGGGTAGCGGTGTCATGTTGACCGGTAGCCATAACCCCCCTAATTATAACGGTTTAAAAATAATGATTAGCGGTAATAGCCTATCAGGTGAGAAAATTGCTGCTTTAAAAACCCGTATCGATACAGGCGACTTAATCACCGGTACTGGCTCACGACACACAACTGATATTCACCATGCTTATCTTTCCCATATTCATAAAGATGTGAAATTAGCACGCTCTTTTAAAGTAGTCATTGATTGTGGAAATGGGGTGGCAGGTGTCATCGCTCCTCATCTGATACAGACTTTAGGTTGTGAAGTCCTCAAATTATTTTGCGAAGTAGATGGTCATTTTCCTAATCATCATCCGGATCCGAGTATGCCAGAAAATTTGCAAGATTTGATCAAAACAGTACAAGCAGAAGGGGCAGATTTAGGTTTGGCATTTGATGGCGATGGTGATCGTTTAGGCGTGGTTGATGCCAAAGGGCGGGTTATTTGGCCGGACCGACAAATGATTTTATATGCGACCGATTTGTTAAAACGTCACCCGGGTGCTGAAATTATCTATGATGTAAAATGTACTCGGCATCTTCCAGATGCCATTAAGGCGCATAATGGTACGCCTTTGATGTGGAAAACCGGTCATTCCTTTATTAAATCCAAGATGAAGGAAACCGGTGCCTTGCTAGGCGGTGAAATGAGTGGACATATTTTCTTTAAAGAGCGGTGGTATGGTTTTGATGATGCCCTATACACCGCAGCGCGTTTATTAGAAATTTTATCCCAGGATAGCCGCACCCCCGAAGAAGTTTTTGCGACCCTCCCTGATGCTGTGAATACGCCGGAATTAAAATTAGAAATGGAAAATTTTGGTGAGCATTATGAATTAATGCAAAAAATCCGTGACACTTTTCACTTTGAAGAGGCAAAAGTGAATAATATTGATGGCATACGTGCAGATTTTGAAGATGGCTGGGGTTTGGTTCGCCCTTCTAATACGACACCTTGTTTAGTTATCCGTTTTGAGGCGGATAGCCAAGCAGCTCTCGAAAAAATTCAAGGGCAATTTCGTCGGCAATTTTTGGCGGTAGATAGTACGTTGACGCTGCCATTTTGATTTTATTAGAATGGAATGACAAGGGTTGTATATAAGAAGGGATTTATATAGGTATAGATGTCCAGATAAGTTTTAAGCTAGACCTAAAAGGTTTTTAAAACCTGGCAGGTCTTGTAGCAGGGACAAAACTTTTCTGGCTAACTATATGAGTTTAAAGGGTATTTTTAAAGTTGAAAAAGGGTGGGTTGTAATAAAATTCCTACCCACCCTATATTTTTACTGATAACTAATAACTGATAACTGAAGAGCCGTTATGAAATTAAATCTACTGAATCGTATTACAATCAATTCGCAGCAATGTGGTGGACGCCCTTGTGTTCGTGGAATGCGAATACGAGTTTCTGATGTACTTAATTTACTGGCAAATAACTTAACAGTTGAACAAATACTGGATGAAATGCCAGATATTGAAGCAGAAGATATTTTTGCTTGTTTGCAATTTGCAGCTATGAAATTTAATCACCCAATGGTACTTGCCGCATGAAACTTTGGTTAGATGCACAACTATCACCCAAACTCGGTGGGTGGCTAAACGCCACTTTTCCGCTTGAAGCCTACGCACTACGCGACTTAGGGCTACGCGATTCTGAAGATAAGGATATCTTTTTAGCGGCTAAACAAGCAAAAGCGGTTGTTATGACAAAAGATATTGATTTCATTAATTTACTTGATAGGTATGGTATGCCGCCACAAATCATTTGGATAACTTGTGGTAATACTAGTAATAGCTATCTTAAAAAAATTTTATCCACCGCTTTACCACAAGTATTAGTATTGTTAGCTTCAGGCGAAAAGTTAGTTGAAATAAGTGAGCCTTGGTAGCAAGGATTGTTTAAAAGGGCAGAAATACCTTTTTTGAAAAAAGGGTATTTCTGCCTCAAAAAACCATTAAAAAATTTTGATAACTGATAACTTAAACCATGAAACATCCTTTCATATTTGAACCAGAAAAGTGCATAGAAACGATCTTGTATATAATCAACAAATTGCCCATGGCTGATATTCATCGTATTTCCAAAATCATGTATTTTGCTGATAAGGCACATTTAGAAAAATTTAAATGTTTTATCTGTGGTGATCATTACATGGCGATGAAACATGGACCTGTACCCGGTTGTACTTTCAACATTCTAAAAGCGGTGCAGGGTGATAATTCCATTTTAGCAACTCATATTGTTAAAATGGCGAATAGTGCATTGACTGTTCAAGATAACTTTATCGTTAAACCGCAGCGGGAAGCTCATTTAGAAGAATTCAGTAAGCATGAGGTAGCTTGTTTAAATACGGCTATCAATCAATATGGTGCTTTATCATTCCAAACCCTGAGCGAATTAAGTTGTGAAGCCCCTTGGCAGGCGACAACTAGAAATGATTGCATCAACATTGAGCATATAATTGCTTTATTTCCTAATGCCTCGTCACTGTTAAAAAATTTGAATATCGTATCCAGGATGCTTGACTAATGAATTTGCAAATATCACCGTCAGTATCAATCACACAACCTACTTATCAACTTGACACTGTAGGCGTATCCCACCATCAACAACCTGTTGACATCATTGTCTGTGTACATAATGCCCTAGCCGATGTTCAACGCTGTCTGGATTCTATCGTACAATGTACAATGCCTCCCTATACCTTAATTATTGTTGATGATGGGAGTCAAGCGGATACTTGTCACTATTTGCGCGATCATGCTCGTACTTATCCAACTATCCTATTAAGAAATGAAAAGGCGCGTGGTTATACCTGTGCGGCTAATCAAGGATTACGGGCGGCAACCGGTACTCATCTTATACTTTTAAATAGTGACACCATTGTTACACCCCATTGGTTAGAACGTATGGTAGCCTGTGCAGAATCAGATACTCAGATTGGTATGGTTGGTCCTTTGAGTAATACCGCCTCTTGGCAATCTATCCCTGAATTTGAACATCAAGGGGATTGGGCTAGCAATCCTTTACCTACCGATTTGAGCATCGCACAAATGGCAGCGAGAATAGCAGCACACTCGGTACGCTTATATCCGCGTTTACCTTTTTTGAATGGTTTTTGTTTATTGATTAAACGTTCCCTTTTGAAAAAAATAGGTTTTTTTGATGAAGCAACGTTTCCACAGGGGTATGGTGAAGAAAACGATTATTGTATTCGCGCCCGTCAAGCCGGTTGGGAACTAGCCGTTGCTGATGATGTGTACATTTATCATGCACAATCAAAAAGTTATTCCCATGAACGTCGTAAGCCGTTAGCCGAGCAAGCGTTTGTTGCTTTAGTTCGTCAGTATGGGCAAGCGACTCTTGATGCGGGCATTGATTTTTGTAGGCAGAGTCGGGTACTACAAGGTATCCGTATTCGTGCCAAATTGATCATAGAACGCTGGAATTTGATTACCCAGGCTGAATACTATTGGCGTGGCAAACGGGTGGTTTTTATCTTACCTGTTATGGAAATTGGGGGCGGTGCTAATGTGGTGATTGATGAAGCCCGCGCTATGCGACGTATGGGAATTGATGTTCATATTCTGAATTTTTTGCATCATAAAACGGGATTTGAGCAATGTTATCCCCAATTAGAGGTGCCGGTTATTTATGCGGCGGCATATTTTGATATACCCAATTTATGTCATGATTTTGATGCGGTCATTGCGACGGCTAATAATTCGGTTGAATGGATTGCACCTTTAGCTGAACAGCCAGATGCTCCTATAATTGCTTACTATATTCAAGATTTTGAACCTTATTTTTATGTTGACAAACCGGCACATTACCGGTCATTTTGGCAATCAGCTTGGTTGCGCCGTCGGTTTGCATCTTATTATTTTCGCACCGAGCCTGGTTTTCGCGCCGCTTGGATATCTTATTTACGTATTCCTAATATAGTATGCTTTACAAAAACGCATTGGAATAAAAGGGAAGTTGAAAAACAAATCAAACTACCTTGTACGGTCATTGGTGCAAGCTGTAGTGTAGATATTTTTATGCCCCGTTTGGAACGAATGGTACAGGATAAAATATGGATTAGTGCCATGATTCGCCCTTCTAGCACTCGGCGTGGAGCGAAACGTACTATGCAAGTGCTACGCGAAATCCAGCACCAGTTTGCGGATCAAGTCGAAATTATATTGTTTGGAGCAGCTGATGATGATCCCGAATTTTTAGCTTTGCCACGCGATTTTAAATATCGCAATTTGGGGATTTGCATACCGACACAAATTGCTGTATTATTTAACCAAATTGATATATTCGCTGATTTTTCAAACTTTCAAGCGATGGGATTGACTGCGATGGAAGCGATGGCTTGTGGTGTGGCAGTGATTGTTCCTAATACCGGTGGCACGGATAGTTTTGCGATTCATCAAAGAAATGCCCTGGTTATAGATACGATTTCTTATAAAAGTTGTTATACCGCCTTGACAACATTGGTGAATGATGATAAAATGCGAAAATCATTAATGCTCCAAGCTATTAAAGACATTGCCCATTTTTATCCTGAAAGATCTGCTTATCGTATTTTGGATTTATTGTTTGGAGATTAGTGGAAAATTGAATTAGAAATACTATTTTTGAATAATAATATTCTTTATAATTCTTAATTCGCTGTACTATAATATAGTTAAATTATTGGCTCTGTTGTTTATTTACAACATTTTTAGCTGGATTTAATTTTTTATAAAAATGTTAAAATAAATGTTGCAATTATATTTTTAATTATGTATAATATTTTTAATCGTGGGGGATGTTGTTTTTTTACAACTGGTAGAACAAATTAGAAGCATTAGTTTGTGAAATAAATATTGGTTGCAATCACATCCCAAACTTTGTTATTTTAATTAATTAACAGGTGAGAAATTAAAATTAAAGGGAAAATTTATTGGTAATTCCCTTGCTTTTTTTTGAAACTTTGTTATTATGTTTGTATAGTAGTGATGCAAATAAAGTTTGTTATTATAGAGTTGAGTTTTGTTATATTAAAAATTATTATTTTGCTAAATTATCTAGGTATAATAATCTTAATAAATCACTCATTTTTAAATTGACTCATTTTTAAATTTGCATCAATTTAGTAATCTATTTTTCTTTTTCTTGTTTGTTTTACGGAGTGGAAATATATATGAAGAAATTTTCCTTGAGGAAGAAACTGTTGCCTTCTGTCATGGCGGCGGCTTTGGTTTCTGGTTTTGCCTTTAGTGGCAGTGCCAATGCTGTGGAAGTGGCTGCTGATGGTACTGGTCAAGTGCTTTTGGGTCCACTTTATATCGTTGCAGCGCGTCATGCTGAAACGGATGAGGTGCTTGTTAGAGGTACAACTCATATTAGGATTATCAACTCAAGCTCTACTCATGCTGTCAAGGCTCGTATTGCATTTCGTTCTAAAGTGAATTGCACGGAAGTCTTGGACTTCATTCTCTACCTGAGTCCAAATGATGCCTGGCGTGGAAGAGTGGTGAACGTGGATGATCAAGCTTATTTGGTGTCTGATGACGATTCAGTGCGTAACTTGCCGAATGATGATTCATTTGCTTCTGTTGAAGGAAAAACGGCTAATGTTAAGTTTTTTGACGTTAACCTTGCAGGGAACGATTATAATGAAATGGGTATTTTTGAGGTTATCGGTGCCTATAGTGCAAGAGGCACTGTAATAACCCCCCTTGGCAATGTTATTGTCGAACAGGGTATGTCCAAGTTTGAGTTGAGGAAAATTTTTGATACTTCCATTGAGACCCTGTTGGATAGGAATGGTTGTACGAGTGGTGCCACTGGGGGTTGTGTGATTCGTACTGATGAGCCGGCAAGTGTTCAATTGCGCGGTGAAGTTTCTATTGATATAGGGGAAAAAATTTCCTATCCAATGCTTGCCTTGGATCAAGGCGGCGATACGACTGATGTCAATGGGGGTAAGGTAATAGCAAACCCATACTATGATGTTGCTGTCAAAATGAGTGTGGATATGGGTACCGGCTTTGGTATAGATGGAAGTGATACTATCTCGGATATTGAAACTGCCTTGTCCGGTAAATCTTTTATAAGTGCCAACGAAAACAATAGCATTGTTTTTGTAACTCTTCCAACGAAGTACAAGCACTTTGTTGATGTACCTGGGTTGGCAACAGACACTTGGTCATTTCCATTTAATTCAACAGGTAGTGTGGACTATGAGCTGAGTCAGTTTGACAATCAGGAAAGGGAGGCTGAATCAACGAGTATAGCAGTATCTGGCGGAAAGACCTCAGAACAGACTATAACCTCTTGTGTGGAATGGTTTATGCCGAATTGGGCATTTGATTCTGGTTGGTACTCACTTGAGCTTGATATGATACGGGCTACGGGTGTGCCTGCTTGGGTAGGTACATTGAATGGTTTAGGCGGCGATTTCTTTCTGAATTCACGTATTCAATAATACCAGATGGGATTTTTCTTCCCAAATTCCCCTTTTTATTAATCGAAATTGATTGGTAAAATGGGGAATTTCTTTAAAAATATTTTTCGTTAATACTTTCGCCGATTGTTGCAAAAATCAAAAAGTTATATTATTAAAAATCATTAAATTTTAGCCATTTTTTGTATTTTTGCAGCCAAACCCTTTTTTGAATCTCTATTAATTTTAAAGCATTTTTCATAATCGCCTATTTTAATACTCTAGGCAACTCGCAAAAAAAATAATATACCAGTCAGGGGCAACCGCAATGGATTGTCCCTACAACATTCAATCAATGTGGTCAGGGCAACCACAAGGGATTGCACCCTACAATATTCAATCAGTGTAGTTAGGGCAACAACATTTAGGACAATCCTTTATGGTGGTATATTAATTTTTTCTTACCCTAACTGTCGGCGAATTGTTGGCGACAGTATTATCTCATTACACTGTGCAAACTCACATTATTTGATGGGTGAATGTTATTATGAATATTTCTAATGATTTAAAAACTTATCTTCTTCAATTAATAATCCTAGTTTTTCTTGCGTTTTTCGTCAACTCTGTACAAGCTTACTGGATAAATGGCTTTGAGGGTCCTCCGAAAGAGCAACAGCATGTTAATGAAGGTGGGGCTTTCAATTTAAATAAGCTAGATGAAAAAAAAGAACATTTGACTTATATAGCGGCTACTAAAGAAAAACCAATTCCGTGGAAGATTTCAAAAGGACACAGCGCATTTTTAAAAATCTATATTCCACCTGGTGTAAGCAGTTTGAATGTGTCTATCAATAGTGAACATTTAGCAGGTAGTCAATCCATTCTGTTTAAGAACTTTGGCGAACACCGTTGTGATGATGATGTTATATTTCCTGTTCGTGATGATACGTCTCTTGACTTTAATGAAGCTGATTATCTTGGTGATTCTTCTGGATGGGAACCTAAGACTGGTAACAGCATTCTCCCTCATGAAAGAGATGATAGTTTGTCTAATAGCGAATCTTGTGTTGTTTTCGGATTCCATAACGCTAATAACCCTGCATTATTCCAACTTCAAACTGTGAGGGTTACATATACAATATCTGATTTAGATGCTTTTGAAAAGTTGGGAAAAAGTGGCAGCAATAATCAACCACCTACCGCAAGTTTCACCGCAAATCCTACTTCTGGTAAAGCACCGCTTACGGTGAATTTAGATGCGTCTGCCTCTACTGATTCTGATGGTACGATTAGTAGCTATGAATGGTCAAGTAGTGATGAGGCAACTATAACCGCGGGTGCCAATTCTTCAATAACTTTT
>QNES01000027.1 GCA_003645255.1 Gammaproteobacteria bacterium | reverse complement strand
ATTGAGAAAAATTTGCAGTCCCATTTTTTGAGAGGTTGCAAATTCGAGCCAAAACGGTATTTTTTCATTAAAAATCAATTATTTATGAAATCTAGCCCGTTGGATAGGTGGGACACACCCTTTTTAATGCCCTTGCCCACCATACAGTTTAGCATATAAGCCATTCCCACGAATTAAATAGTCATGATGCCCTTCTTCAATAATTTGCCCTTTTTCAAAAACAAAAACACGATCTGCTTGTTTAACTGCGCTCAAGCGATGGGCAATAATAATAGTGGTTTTGCCCTTTAAAAATTCATTTAATGCAACATGAAGTTTAGCTTCGGTTTCCGTATCAAGGGCAGATGTTGCTTCATCTAAAATGACAATTTTAGGGTTAGCGAGTATCATCCGTGCGATGGCTACTCGTTGCCGTTGTCCACCAGATAGGCGTATACCACGTTGCCCTACCAGGGTATCCAAACCATCTGGAAGTTTATTGACGACCTCACTTAGTTGTGCTATTCTAATTGCTTTCCAGACGAGTTCATCGGATAATTCGCGCCCCAGGGTTAAGTTCATACGGAGCGTATCATTGAAGAGAGCAGGGTGTTGTAACACAGTGGCTACATGCTCACGCACAATATCCATCCCGATTTGCGTCATTGGCACCTGATTAAAATAGATGTTGCCTGACTGTGGTGCGTATAAACCGAGTATCACTTGTACCAATGTCGTTTTACCTCCCCCACTGGCACCTACCAGGGCAACTTTTTCACCGGCTTTGATGTTCAGCGAGATTTGATCCAGCACCCAATCTAATTGATTATAAGAAAAACGAACTTTCTCTAGTTGTATTGATGTTGTTAATTGATTTTGAAAGGGATTTTTTTTGTGAGGGTAATTTGGCTCTTTTGAGAGGGCAAAAAGTTTATTAACGCGCTGCAAAGCAGCTTTTGCACTGTGGTAACTATATTGAATACCAATGATTTCTTGCATGGGTCCGAGCATAAACCAAAGATAGTTAATTACGGCAAACATTTGACCGATTGTCAAATCAGAAAACACCACCATTAACATACTCACCGCACGAAACATTTCAAAACCAAAAATAAAAACGTGAAAAGATAAACGCCCAGCCGCTTCGCTCTTCCAAGCATAAGCAATGGCATAATTTTTAATTTTGTCAGCACTGTTAATAACTTTGCCTAAATAATATCGTTCGCGGTTATAAGCACGGACTTGTTGAATGGCTTCGAGCGTTTCGCTCAAATTTTGTTGAAAAACAGCATAAGCTTCATTTTCCTTTCTTTTTAACTCTTTGACTTTTCGTCCTAATAGAATGGTAGTATAAACGACAATTGGATTGACAAATAAAATAAATAATGCCAATTGCCAATGCATCCAGAGTAATATCGCAGCGGCACCGATAATGCTCAAGATGGCAATCAAAAATCGACTAATGCTAACACCGATAAATTGATCGAGTGTATCTAAATCGGTGACCAGATGGGAAATAACTTGCCCACTCCCTAAGGTTTCATACTCTGCCATCGAAACACGCTGAAGGCGATTTATCAAATTTTTGCGAATGCGATACACTACATCTTTAGCAATGATGGTAAATTGACGCATTTGCCAAATTCCCAATGTTAAATTCATCAAACGCAAAAACAGGGCAAACAATGCGACGACAACAACCGTTAAAATAGGTCCATGCCAATGAATAGGAAATAACCAATTGACCGTATGTACTATCATCGCGGGCTGATTCAGTAGAACTTCATCCACTAATAACGGCAAAAGCAAAGGAATGGGTACACCTAATAGGGTAGCTAATAGGGCAATAAGATGCGCCAAAATGAGTTGTCGCTTATGGCGTAAAGCAATGTCGATAATTTTTTGCCAAGTATAACTGGCATTGGATTCGTTTTTCACTTATAATCACACTTTTTTTTGGTACATGATATTTGCATAACTATAACTCAATGTTCAAGTTTTTTTATTTCGTCAGAAAGGGATTCATTTTAAAAATACTATTTTTGCTAAAAATAGAATTTCTTGAGGCTTTTTGACTTTAAAAACTAGAACATCAACTATAAATAATGCGCCAGTGCATAAATACTACCCAATATCATTGGTAACTGATAACTGATATATGAAGGAAGAACATCTTACCTATAATGAGCAAAATTGGTGGTCACGTAATTGGACATTTATCCTGTTTATTGTGATTTTGATTTTTGCGATCTTTTCCATTTTTTGGGTGGGTTATGTTTACGTTAAAAATGCCAGATTGACTCTTCCAGATGAATTAGCCGATCTTGCTTTACTCGGAGATTATGTTGGTGGCATATTAGGCTCAATATTGAGTTTTTTTTCTTTGATTTTATTGCTGGTAACGATCATAATTCAAAGTCAAGAGTTAAAAAATTCAACTTATGAATTGAAAAATGTTTCAAATGCGTTGCAACGGCAGAATTTTGAAGGTACTTTTTTTCAACTTTTAAACTTACACCATAGTCTCGTTAATGGTTTAACTATTGAGAGTGGTACAAAACTGATTAAAGGACGAAGTTGTTTTATTCATTTTTTTCATGCGCTTAAATATGCGTATGATGAAGAAATAAAAAAAATTGAGCAAACGATTGCTATTAGAAAATCTAATAACCTTTCTTATGCCGATCTTTCTTCTATTTTAAACAATAGCCAAGAAATTATTAGAAAAACTTATAAAAGATTCTATGTCAGAGGTAATCAGGAAAAATTAGAGCATTATTTTCGTAATCTTTATCAAATGATTCTTTTTGTGGAATCTCACAAAATTTATATAAGTACACAAGCAAAAGAAGATTACTTGAACATTATTCGAGCCCAACTTTCTGGTTTTGAGTTAGTTTTAATTTTTTATAATGGTTTATATCTTGTATATGAGCGTGGAGAAAAGGAGTTTTACCAGGCGATGGAAGCTTACCCCCTATTAAAAAGTCTCCCAAAAGAATACCTATTACCCAATAATAACCAGAAGAAAAAAGAGCATTATGAGCTTTATCCCAAAAATGCCATTAACGAACCCTGGAATAGATAATCAGTAAAGAGGACTAAATATGATTGACTGGAACGAATTTGGATTTAACACCCGTGCAGTACGAGCGGGGCAAGTGCGTAGTGATGAAGGCGAGCATAGCGAGGCGATTTTTCCGACTTCTAGCTTTGTCTTTAAAAATGCCGCACAAGCTGCAGCACGGTTTGGACAAAAGGAACCGGGTAATATTTATTCACGCTTCACTAATCCAACAGTGCGTAATTTTGAACAACGTCTTGCAACTCTGGAAGGCGGAGAACGTTGTATGGCAACTGCATCTGGCATGGCAGCGATTTTTAGTACCTGTTTGGGTTTACTTAAAGCCGCTGATCATATTGTTGCATCACAAAGTATTTTTGGTTCAACAGTGACATTGCTTAATAGCATATTGTCAAAGTTTGATATAAAAACGACATTTGTCAATTTAAGTGAACTTGATAGTTGGCAAGCTGCTATTCAAGCTAATACAAAACTTTTGTTTTTAGAAACGCCTTCTAATCCACTAACGGAGGTTGCTGATATATCTGCAATCGCTGAAATAGCCCATGCACACGATTGCTTATTAGTAGTCGATAATTGTTTTTGCACCCCTGCATTACAAACGCCGCTATCTTTAGGTGCAGATATAGTGCTTCACTCTGCTACCAAGTATTTAGATGGACAAGGGCGATGCATAGGCGGTGCCGTGATAGGTCCTGAGAACCTGGTAGGTAAAGATATTTTTACCATACTTCGTTCTGGTGGACCGACTATGAGTCCATTTAATGCTTGGGTTTTTCTCAAGGGCTTAGAAACGCTTAATGTGCGAATGCAGAAACACTGCGATAATGCAGAAGCACTCGCACAGTGGCTTGAAGAACAGGAAGCTGTGGAACGTGTTTATTATCCAGGCTTGCCCTCGCATCCCCAACATGAATTAGCTAAAAAACAACAAAGCCGCTTTGGTGGAATCGTCGCTTTTGAAGTTAAAGGAGGAATTGATGCCGCTTGGCATGTGATTGATTCAACCCAAGTCATGTCCATCACGGGTAATCTAGGCGATGTTAAAACCACCATCACCCATCCGGCAAGCACCACTCACACCCGTATCACGCCAGAACAACGTCGTGCTGCGGGTATTAATGATGGGCTTATTCGCATATCAGTGGGTTTAGAAGATATTGAAGATTTACAGGCGGATTTATTGCGAGGATTAATCTAGTAGTAGGGGCGAATCTGCGTATTCGCCCTTTCATGTTACCAAAGCAAGCGTAGGGTCACTGCCATTAAGTTAAGGAATATTTAGTTGGAGTCCCAAACTTTAGCTTTGGACTTTTCGCATTAAAATCAAATACTTCCAAATCTGAAGGTTTGGACTCCAAAGCTTAACTTAATGGCATTGAAGCGTAGGGTGTATCGCTGCGCGTCATACACCAAATTTATCCATTAAAAAAATGTCGTTCAAAATGACGTTCCATGTTTGGTGCATGACGCTATCACATAATGCACCCTACATAAGACAATTTATCAATCAAACATATACGGCTTACGAATTTATTCCTTAAAAAACATGAACAATAAACCCGATTTCCAAACAGAATTTATTCGCTTTTTAAAGTCTCGTGGTTATCCAAACAGTGGTATTTTTTGCAATGCCAAAATAGGGGAGACTCATGTAGACTATTTAATCACGGTTCCAAATCCCAATGATAATCTGGCGATTATTGTTGCTCAAAGGCTAAATGACAATTCAGCGGAAATAAGACAGCAGATTGAAATGTGTCGACAAGAAATGGGTGCGCCTAATTATCAGGTTTGTCTTTTAACGCCAAATGAAGAGGCGCAGAGCAAACATCCATTTTCTTTATATCACCTTGATAATAAAGGCGACTTCCAAGAAATCAACTTTGAATTACTTCCGACTTTCCAAGCTTTATCTTTAAATTCGCAAACTTTGGAACAGCCTTTACCTTTTAAGGAAATTACAAAGCCACCCGAAATGATGAATATTTCCTGTACTGTGGAAACCCGTTTTCAAACTTCTTCCACTGACGCTGGAAACAAAAAAACAGAGATTCTCTATAAAAAACCAAATATAATAGAAAAAATTTTCGTTTGGTTACTGCTGATTTTTACCGGTATATCACTACTAACATCGTTCGTAGAATTTGTAGCGCTTTTGGAAAATAAAATAATATTGTTGTTAGTGATAATATCTATGATAATATTTTTGCTATACGTCATGCTGAAAAAGGATGATGATTCAATCGAATATCCTATGCCCATTTTGGCTGCCCTTAATCCTTTCGAGATTGCCGCATTTGGCAAAAAATTCCCGTCGGGAGACTTCTTGATGCCAATCACAACGTCGGTTTTGTTCCTCAATCACCCGGTTGCGCGTTTTAATTACCTCATTCCAGGCGTTGAAAGCTTCATCTGGTGTATTGAACTGTTCCATTGATTGGATGAGCGGCTGGATTAGATAATGACCTAGTTTGGGGTGATAATTCAGATGGGCTTGCTCTCGCCCTCCTAAAATGGCTAAGGGCATTGCTGGACCAATCACGCTCATAGTAGCGGTCGCCCGTTCTTCGGCTCGCCACCCCGGGGGAAGCTCTAATTCAGGATCGCGTTCAGGCAAAAAGACTCGGGCTAACGTCCAAGGCGTGAGTAGCAAAAAAATGGTCCAAATATCAGTATGACGAAAGGCGCGAATTTCAATCGGTAAATTATGATTAACCAAAAGTTCATCAAGAAAATAAATCTGATAGAGTTCGGTAAAAACTTCCATAACCCGGTTGACGACTTCCTCATCATTATTAGTAAAACTCAGTAATTGCCAATGAAACATTTTTAAATAACTCCTTTAATTTCAACAACTTAAAATAATTCTTTTAATTTCAACCCCAATTGTTGATATAAGCGTAATTCACTATGTTGTTGTAAATCATTGGCAAACTTAGGCACCCACTTAGTTAAATGCTCTTGCCATAAGGTTTGAAAATTTTTCCAGGCTTCTTCTTCTAAATGAATGATATCATTTTCATCCACGTTCGGTTGAAGGGTTGTTATATCTGAAGGTGGAGTCGATTTCTGCTCTAATAAATAAGCCGCACATTCTAGCATAACTCCAAGATAATCAGATGGCACACCTTCAACAGATTCTAAGCCACTTTCCTGATATAAACGCTCAATGTCATCACAAGCCCGCCCATTCATCACCCCATGACGATAAACAGATTCAAAGGGTGGACAAACCGTTTTAGGATGCCCATTGACAAACAATTGGGTATGCTCACCTTGCCAATGTTCTAAGGACATTTCTTTCAATTCTTGTATAGAATCATATAACCAATGATGCTCTTGAGCAATTTCTTCTATAGCGGCTAAACTTTCTTCGCCAGGCTTCGCAAGTAAACCGGCAAAAAGACGGAGTTGTTGTGGTGTGATTTTATTCGATGACATGTTGATAGATAGATTTTTATTGAATTTTAGCGAAATAAATAAAAGGGCAGAAATCCGATTTTTCCAAAAATCGGATTTCTTAAAACGGGTTAAAATATCTGACGTAGGGGCTACCCTTTAGTGTTCGCCCTTTCGCCTGCAAAAAAATTATTCAATCAATAAGTTATAATTAGACTGGCTGTGAATACTATTGATGGCAGGATAGGGACGCTCGTAAGAACCCGCATACATAAAGTAATGGCGCAATAAATAACCACCACAAAGGACCAATATGGCAGCCAACACAACGGGTGTTGCGCTATTCCAACCTTTAGTCACCCCTCGAAATTCAATCAAGAAAGGTACAATGAGACCAAAGCCAATAAATCCAACAATCCAACCCATGTCATTCCACAAAATGTCGGCGGTATGACGTGCCGATTCAAGCCCATAAGTGGTGAAGTGGAAGAACACAAAGATAATCAACAACTCGATGCTAATCAAAATCACATCAGTGCGTTCATAAAGCACTTTTATATCATGATCTTCTTCTCGTTTAATCGCCAGATGAAGCACCAATAATAGAAAAGCCATCGCCGTGGAAAATGCTGAAATAATAAACAGCAATGGGACCCCCGGATTATGCCATAAAGCGACTGCAGGGAACGATTGCAATAGCAAACCGGTATAAAGAACCGTACCAACACCATTAATAATGGCTAACCAACCAACCACTTTATGGAAACTCAGGGAAAGTTTACCTAACCAGCCAAACCAGCCCAGAATAGTTCCCACCAACGGCATATCACGCCAAAAAGGCGTTTCCAGCATATAAGGCAAAGTATAAATCATACTGAAGACCATCATCCAGACGATGAATTGGGTACCCCACATGATCCATGCATCCGGTTTGGTCAACAATCCAAACGGATTGAGCACATGAATAACCGCCAAATGGTCAAGCAGATGGACAAATAAAAACAGTGAGCCAACTGACAACATGACAAATGCCGAGATATTTCCCCATAAAACCAGTTCTTTATGGGTTTTAATATACATATTGGTCAAACAACTGACCACAACAGCAGCGGCGCCTAAACCACCTAAAAAAAGATAGATGGCAATCCACCAAGTCCACACATTTTGTGTTGAATAGAACATGCCTTCCATTATCTTGCCCTCTCTATTTCGCTGATATAGTACACATTTGGTCTGGTACCCAGATGCGCCATTAACGGCTTAGCCACACCCGTTTTAACCAGTTTAGCCACTTTATCATCAGGATCATTCAGATCACCAAATAGCCGTGCTGAACCAACACAGGTTTCTACACAAGCTGGTTTGAGTCCCTTCATCACCCGATGGGCACAGAAAGAACATTTATCCACACCAGGACGAGTACGATGATGTAATTCACCATAAAATTCCTTACCCTGTTCCACATCATTATAACTCACATCGAAGCGAGCATCATAAGGACAAGCCATGCTACAGGCACGACAGCCCATGCAAAGTTCATCATCCACCAGCACGATACCATTATCCAATTTGTGTGTCGCACCCGTTGGGCAAACACTCATACAGGGCGGATTATCACAATGGTTACAAAGGCGTGGAAAAAAACGTCGCCGTACTTGATGATCAGTACCTGGATCGATTTCTAAGTCGTGAACATAAGTACGCCAGCTATTTTTCCACACAGGCGTTTGATTTTCCATCGCGCAAGCCGCCATACAAGCATTACAGCCGACGCACGTATTGAGGTCAATGACCATAGCATAATGTTTATTAGCCATAATCGATTTTCTCCTTTTTTTATCTCATCAAGCCTTAGCGACGCGAAGGGTGAATTCTTCAGAACGGAACCCGGCTACCACCGGCTCAACATTATGAGGAATGAGCTTGTTAGTTGCCGTTCCCCCCATTGCATAACTGAGAGTTAACTGCGGGTTTTCCACGCCAAAAGAGGAATGGATGAATAAGGTATCTGAACGCACTTTGCGCGTAATATAGGCATGACCTTCGGCTTCTTGACCCGATAGGGTATTTTTCAACTTGATCTTATCGCCGCTTTTAATACCCAGTTTGTCTGCTCTATCAGGATGAATCCATACACCAATATAAATGTCTTTCTTGAGTGTGTTAATAGCAGCCAATACGGGATTGTTGCTATTAGTCGAGCCATAAGAGACCGTGGGGACCTTGCCATAAGCAAAGTAAAATTCATCCTGTTCTAAAGCATCAGCCATGGTCTTGTCTTGACGACATTCGGCTGGAAACCAGGTGGCTAATACACTAAAATGAGGCGAAGTATGCCCTTGAGAGCGTAGCATGTCAAATAAGCTGCTGAAGTATTCAATCCGTCCCGAAGCAGTATTAGTCGGCAACTTGCGGGGTATGGCGTGTTCTTCTAAGATGTCATGCCAATCTTTTTCATGGTAAATACCCTTTTCCCGCAATGTTCTATCCAATTCTTCCGGTGTGGTATGCAGTTTCTTCGCGGTGACTTTCAAACCAACATCACGACAAGCCTGGGTAAATGGGTTTTTATGCCCTTCCGCAGTATACTTTTGCCAGAGTTCTTTAGTGGGTGCAGCGGGTACGCCTGCCAATTGTTCCATAGCCCCCGTCAATTTATCGAAGGCTTCTTCTTTACCACTGATGATCTCCGTGAGTTTCAGCAACACATCCGGTATTTCTCGTGAATCATACAAGGGATCAATAGCTGCATAACGGGTGGTCACCGCTAAATCTTGATTGACACCATTACCATAGAAAGTGGGTTCTGAACGTTCCAGATAAGTGCTGTGTGGCAAGATAACATCAGCATAAGGCGTGGTATCCGAAGGCAATACGTCTAAGGCAACCACTAATTCGATGTTACCATTAGCCATTATATCCTTCCAATAGGTATCAGGATAATAATGACGCACGGGATTAGCTGCATTGATAAAAAAAGCACGAGTCAAGTAGGGTTCACCATTAAATTTCACTTTGCCTTCAACCGATTCTTTCAAACCTTCATCGGCTAATACGGGCAAAGCAACCCCTTCCTTTCCTTCGGCTTTCTGTTGTTGAGAATAAACCCAAGCCCAACCTGGATGACCATGTGGGAAATTTTTTCCATTAGAAAAGGCACCCACGACAAAAAGCGCGAAATCCATGCCTGTTTTAGTCACCATAGGTGCTGGCTGATCAAAACCATGTTCTTTGGCTTCAAATTGTTCTGCGGCTTTATGATGATATTCTCCACTGAGAATCCAACCGCCATCTTTGTCAATTCCGCCATTTAAAAGTTGGATCATAGCCTGTACACGGCGAGTCATCATAATATTGCCAAAACGCGCCCCATGCCAACCTGGATCAATTAATGCAGGACGTGTGGTTCCAAACTCACGGATAATGCGACTGATCGTTTCAGCTGGAATCCCTGTCGCTTTTTCTGCCCATTCTGGGGTGCAATGCTTGATTTCTTCAAACTGGGCTTGCAACACGGTTTTAACGGGCTTTCCTTCTCCTTCTACGCCGGCTGGAACAGTCATGCCTTCAGGCGCGTAAAGACTGGGACAGGATATCATACCATTAATATCTTGACGATTATAATTGCTATAAGCCGGTATGACATGAATATCAGTTGTTCCTTCCCAAGTCACCATGGGTCGTCCTTCTTTATCCTTAACAAGCTGCCATTGCTTGTTATCATCCTGGTAAAGAAGGAAGGGCATATTGGTGCGCACTCTGAGAAATTCTGCATCAAAATATTCTTTATCCAACATTTCTCGCAGCATGGTTAAACAGAAATCCAAGTCCGTACCCGGTCGAATGGGAACCCATTCATCCGCTTTAGAAGCGGTTTCAGATAAACGGGGGTCTAAAACAACGACTTTAGCCCCATTTTTTATGCCCTCAGCAAAGCGCACCACACGACTAGTTGATACAGCACCAATGGATGAGTTATTACCTACATAGATAATATACTTGGCGTTGTCATAATCAGGCAAAATTTCATCATGGACATTAAAGGTCCCGGTGACGGCATCGGTTCCTAAATGACCGGTCGTGACACAATGCTGCATCGGTGAGGCGACAATATTCGGTATTGCATTAGCCATAGCAAATGGCACGGACCAATTCATGTAGAAAATACAGGATGTCCAACCACCGATTAAAGTCCATTCCCAGGGTTGAATATTAGCCCCTTTGCTTTTCTCTTCGATGTATTGCCAAGCTTCTTCCCAGGAAGCTTCCCGGAAATTCCACTCACCCCGTTTGGAGCCTTCAACTCGAATGAGTGGCGTTTTAAAGCGATCTTTGTCGTAAGTTTGACGCAAACCGGCTTGTCCACGCGCACACATTTTGCCCCGATTGAGGGTGGAGTGTGGATTACCGTCTAGTTTAACCACTCGTTTTTGACCATTGCTCGTGCGACTAGTCACTTTGACATTACATAAGGAAGAGCAAAAGTTACAAATCGTATAACTGATTTCTTCTTTATCAACATTTAAAAGTTCATCCGGTTGTTTACTGAGCAAGGTATTTGCTTTTAGCAAACTCAAACCTGCTGCACCCGCACCTGTCGTTTTTAAAAAGGTGCGTCGTGAGAGCTTTGGAAATTTCCAAGCCATAATATTTCTCCGATTCGTTTATGTTAACAGCGAAATAAGTTAACAATAGGCACTCAATATTAAGAGTGGGTGAATCTACCTACCAATGGCTAAAGATAATATCTATTTAGCCGCTTTGTGCCATTTTCTTATGTTTAGGGAAATACAACATAAGAATTATAAGTTTCAGCCAAAATCTTCCTCAAATTCTCATTTTAAATTTTAACCAATATAAAAATTATTTAAAATTCAATTTTCAGGTTGACAATAACATGGTGCTTATATTACTAAATTTTATGAGCAATGTAAAGTCTTTTTTATACATTATTGAAAATATATATTTTTTAAATAGAGTGTATATTTGTAATCTATTGAATTTACTATTATTTTAATATTATTTATTTTTATAAAATTGTATATTTAAGATTGTTAAGTCATTAATTTATATAAAGAATTAATAATAAAATTATTATTTTATCAAATTATAATATAAATTATTAATTAATTAATAAAATTATAATATTATTAATTAATTATTTATTAAATTAACTAAAATGCAAACAGGCAAGAATATATCCAGGAAATTAATATAAGAATCCATGAATTAATCACATCAGAAATGAGGCGAAATGAGGGATTGGAGTCGAAACCTTCAGGTTTGGATAAGCTCACGCAAATGACTCCCATTTTCTAAAACTTGGTATAAACTAATCAGGTTGGCATTTTAAATCTGAACGAAACTTTGCCCTTATCGTTTTGCCTCAAACTATTACTTTGGGGAGCAAGGGTGTCTTTTTTTTAATAAAAAAATGGATAGAAATGGAAAAAAGTATTTTACAAGTATTCGCTAAAGCCCCAATTCCTGGTAAAGTTAAAACGCGCTTGATACCGGTTTTGGGTGATCAAGGTGCTTGCGATTTACATCAACAATTAGTCAAAGATTGCTTGCAAAAATTTTGTGATTTTTTCACTCTACAGTTATGGTGTAGTGAATATCATCCTTTTTTCCAAGCCTGTCAAACGCATTTTGGTGTGAGTTTACACCGTCAACAGGGTGTGGATTTAGGAGAACGTATGGCTTATGCTTTAGCCAGTGTTGCTCCAGCACCTGTTATATTGATTGGTAGCGATTGCCCCAGTTTAGAGGTGCAAACTATAGAAGATGGCTTTGCTGCTTTACGGCAAGGTGAAACGGTTGTATTAGCACCAGCAGAAGATGGGGGATATGTGTTAATAGGTATGCAGCGGCTGGTGGGGGAATTATTTATTGATATGCCCTGGGGTAGTTCGCAAGTATTGACTTTGACACGAACACGTTTACGTGAGCTAGAACTGGATTGGAAAGAATTACCAACACAATGGGATATTGATTATCCTAAAGATGTTGAACGCTGGCAGATGACAACTGATAACTGATAACTGATAACTGATATGTCTGTTTATACACTCGTTGAACACCATCAACTTGAAAAGTTTTTAACCAATTATGATTTAGGCCATTTACTTGCCTATCAAGGTATCACTGCCGGCATAGAAAATACTAATTATTTTGTGACCACTTCGAGTGGTGAATTTGTGTTGACTTTGTTTGAATCCTTAGATTGTGATGAATTGCCTTATTTTCTTGAACTAATGGCTTATCTTGCCGAGCATGATATTCAGAGTGCTCACCCCTTAGCTGATACACAGGGACATTATTCGCGCGAATTGAATTCAAAACCGGCGGCTTTAGTTAAACGTCTCCGTGGTCAAGATGTATTGATGCCGAATTTAGCGCAATGTTATGCGGTGGGCTATGCACTAGGGCGTTTGCATACGGTGAACCCGCATTTTCCACATTATCGTCCGAATGGACGGGGTCCCCATTGGTGGAAAATAACCGCAGAGCGGGTATTGTCCTTTATGGAGCCTGATGATGTTGTACTGCTACAAGCGGAGTTAGAGTTTCAAGCCAATTATCGACATCTGGACTTACCGTGTGGCGTTATTCATGCTGATTTATTTAGGGACAATGCCCTGTTTGAGGGCGATATTTTGTCTGGAATTATTGATTTTTATTATGCTTGCAATGACGTTTTAATTTATGATGTTGCGATTACTGTGAATGATTGGTGTAGCCTACCTGATAGTCGTTTAGATGATAAACGGGTACAAGCGATGTTGGATGGTTACTTTGAAAATCGAACATTCAGTCAGCTTGAATATGAAAATTGGCCGGTCATATTACGAGCGGCGGCATTACGATTTTGGTTATCGCGCTTACAAGATTTATATTTTCCACGTTCTGGCGAAATAACGCATATTAAAGATCCGACGGTTTATCGCGATATTTTAAAAGCGCATATTAACCATTAACCATTAATCATTAAAAAAATATGAAAACGGTCACATTATTTCTTGCTACCAACCTTGCAGTTTTAATTTTATTTGGCTTTACTTTATCCTTATTCGGTGTCACCGATACAATGCCTTTGCTCTTGTTAGCACTGATATTTGGTATGGGTGGTTCGTTTATTTCGTTAGCCCTCTCCAAATGGATGGCAAAAAAAATGATGGGGGCCCATGTAATAGAAGAGCCAAGCAATTCTGCCGAAACCTGGTTATTAGATACGGTACGTCGTCAAGCTCACTCAGCTGGAATTGGTATGCCTGAAGTCGCTATTTTTGATTCCCCTGCTATCAATGCCTTTGCGACCGGCATGAATCGTGATAGCGCACTGGTGGCGGTTAGTACCGGTTTACTTCAGGCAATGGAACAACGTGAAGTTGAGGCGGTGTTAGCGCATGAAATAAGCCATGTTGCTAACGGCGATATGGTGACATTGGCTCTCATTCAAGGTGTGATAAATACTTTTATTATTGTTCTAGCGCGAGTCATCGGTCAACTGGTTGATCGTACTATCTTTAAAAATGACAGGGGAAATGGACCGGGTTATTATCTTGGCATCCTGGTAGCCGAATTAGTGCTAGGGATTCTCGCCAGTGTGATTGTGATGTGGTTTTCACGACAACGAGAGTTTCGCGCCGATGCTGGCTCTGCGAGATTGGTTGGAACGAATAAAATGATTGCCGCCTTGCAACGCTTACAAATGGGACAAGCGGGGCAATTGCCCGATCAATTAGCCGCTTTTGGTATTCAGGGTAGCAAGGCTCGAAGTTTCATACAATATATTTTTATGAGCCATCCACCGCTTGAAGATAGAATTATTGCCTTGCAACAGAGCCGCTATTAAATTTTTTATCAGGACTTCTTTATTTAACTAATCTTTAATTGTTGATCTCAGAATTAACAAAATTTTAGAATTTTTCAGAATAAACCACAATAACGTTAAAAAATTCTGAAAAATTCGATAATTCCGTTAATCCTGATTCAGACAAAAAAATGATTATAAAATGTAGATACCAAATTTATGAATGAAGTAATTCCATCTGCGGATCGAATTAAAATTCAAGAAATGATTATTAACACAAATCAGATAATCCGTCGTCATATTTGGGGAAATCAAACGCCAAAATATCAAAAATTAGTATTAGATTGGCATTATACCGCTATAGGCATTCATCATTCTGGAAATAGAGGTATGAAGAATCCCGTGGAAATAGAGGCATTTCATATTAATGAGCATCAGTGGGATGATGTGGGTTATCATTATTTAATTCATCCTGATGGCAGCATATATGAGGGTAGAGAGATTATGTATAAAGGTGCTCATATATCGCGGCAAAATACAGGTAAAATTGGTATTCTGATGTTGGGGGATTATGATGAACAATGGTGGGATAATGACGATGAATTGACGGGAGAACATTTGTCAAAGCTAAAATGCTTAATTTCTACATTAAAAAGCTTGTTTCCAATTAAAAAATTGGGAGGGCATAGGGAATTTATAGCACGAGACACTGGTTGCCCTGGAAATTTATTAATGAGTGTCATGGATAATCTGAGAAAGGAGTTTAAACTGAATGCGCCTTCTTAGTCTTGCCATGACAATCGTTTCAGTATTGTGTATTTTGATTAAACTCTATACGACTGAAGTGATGTTTAATGATGATCCCACAATCATGCTTATAATAAAGGATAAACCTTCTTTGGAGAATCGGCGGATAATCACTTGGGATTCGTCGATTAAGGAGGCGATTGTGCTTATTTATGATGAAAATGGATATATTGGGCAATCTGTATATGTTGCAATTGTTTCCTGGGTATGGATAGTTTTACCCTTGTTTACTCTTTTCATTGGAGGATTCCTGATTATTAAGGGGCAACCATAAAGGATTGCCCACTACATGAATTGACGGTTCATAAGGGCAATCATTTTTGAGCGACTCACCCGATATCTCAGTGCCACCAAGCCTAAGCATAGTAGCAATGCCATTAAGTTAAGGGCAACCACAAGGGATTGCCCCTACGAGAAATCACGGTCCATGTAGGGGCAAGACTGAATGGTTGCCCTTAACTTAATGGCATTGAAGCATAGTACCCAAGCACTTTATGAGATAGGCATTAAATTGATCAAAAAACACTTTTTAATCCTGTCAATTCTTTAATCTGTTTAATCCTGTTCAAAAATAATCATCAAACTCACTTTGAAAACGAAAGACATAAACCAATGACAAACGAAGAATTGCTCAAAATCATTAAACAAGCCGCCAAGGGAGGAGTATAAAATGCACACAACATTTACTTTAGACAATAACATCGCAGCACGCTTAAAACTGCTGAGTCACTTGCATAATCAGAGCTTCAAATTTATGGCTAATGAGGTATTACAGGCGGCAGGCCTTAATCTCATCGAATCCAAGCCTGTCCGTCAAGATAAACCTTACAGAATTAAGCCAGTCCATCTTGGTGCAAAGTTATCGAATCTGGATAACGTGGCAGAAGTCATTGCAGCAACAGAGAGTGAATTGTACAAATGAGCCATGCAAAATATATTTTGGTAGATATTAACTTGTTGCTTTACGCCACAGTGGCAGATTATCCACAACACATTATCAATTGAACATGATCTGGTGCTTTGTAGCACTGACCGTGATTTCGCCAGATTTCCAGATTTGATTTAATCCCTTATCAACAAAGCCACCTGAAAAATGACACTCTGTAGTCTGGAAAAATTTGAACAGGCTTTAGCCAAAGTGCCAAATCAAGAACCAGAGGAATACGATAGGTTATAGGTTATCTCAGTTATGATGACATTTGCAAAAGAAATGACCGTATTCAAACAAGTTCAAACAAGCCAATTGTTACGAGCCTACTAGCTTACGATTTAACCAATGCGTGGGCTTATGTCCGTTCTCACCAAGCTGAAATTGAACCACAAATCCGTGAAAATGAAGAAAACTAACAATACAAAAAATAAAGCAGATCAAGTTGTCACCTATCAAACAAATGATAACTCTACAGTAATTGAGGTAAGCTTTGCTCATGACACCGTTTGGCTGACGCAAGCTCAAATGATGGTGCTTTTTGGCAAATTTTGTATTTCGTGGTTAAAAATCACCCTTTCTTAGAACCTACATTTCGCAGTTAAGAGGAAAAAAATATCGAATAAAACATTTGAAAAACACTCTAAGAGGAGAGACTAAATCGCCACCAATCTTTATCTACTAGCTCATAAGCTGATAAAGGTACCTTAAGCCATCTCAAAACCTTTTGGTGTAAGTGACTTAAACCTTTGAGAGTGACTTTTAAGACTTCTTGACCCTCTGTAATGATCAAAGCATATACTTGATGAAAGAAATATTTGAGATTTGACCATGTCGGTGTCTTAGTGTTCATTCCTTGCGGCAAAATAGGCAACTTTTCGATATTGAGTTCGGCCATGCTAAGACGTATATTACGTTCCATCAAACTTAAAACCATTAATGCGATAAAATGAAGAAATCACATCGTTTCAATACATATAGTCTTTTTTAGATAAACCGGTGCCACTTTGTTGGTACCTTTAAGCGTCGAATGACGTTTTGTAAGTACAGATTGTTTCTTATAGGTTTCTAGTACATGTTTGTCATTCAGATTAGTTACATTATGAACAATGGGAAATATTCCATCCAGAAGTGATGCTTGATTCAAAGTTTCTTGGTTAAGTTGATATTCTAAACGATAAGTTGTTTTCGTTTTTTCTTCATATTTGGTGTTTTTACCGGGCTTGTAACAAAGATTCTGTTTTTTGACGATTTGAGTTTCCTCAATGATTTGGTAATCAAAAGACATCTTTCCTAAATAGCGTATGAAGTTAAATTGTGTTAAAATATCCAATCCCTCAACAGAAAAAGAGAACTCATGAAAAAATATAAAGAAATCGAAATGGAAACACCTGAAAATTTCAAACGAATAACAGGCATATCAAAAGAAGATTTTCAAAATTTATGTGATAAAACAGAAGCTTATATTGAAAAAGAGAAGAAACGTAATCCACTGAAACAACGTGGTGTCAAAAAATCCCAACTTTCTTTAACAGATTGTGTATTGTTAACAATTTATTATCTTCGTCATTATCCAACTTTTATTAATTTGGCTGATGTTTTTGACATAAGCGAATCTTATTGTCATAAAATTTATTCTCGTTATTCCAGAATTCTTGTCAAAGTTGAAACTCTCCCAAATCGCAAAAATCGACTGGAAAATCCACCTGAGACGGTGATAATAGACGTAACAGAACAATCGATAGAACGTCCTGTCAAAGGTCAAAAACCATATTATTCTGGCCAGAAAAAAAACTTGAACCTCGAATACTGTAAAAGTTCAAATACTTGCTTCTGTCATCGGAGAAATTTTATCAGTTGACTGTGCCAGAGGCGAACAGCAATCAAAAAGTGGTTTTACTGGTTTACTATTGGGTATTGGGGCGATAGTTTGTGATTTAAGCAATCAATTTGTTTGCTCCGCAGATTATGCCCTGGGTTCCCAGCCCACCTTCTGGCAGAACTGTGATAATTACTGGGGAGCGACGCTAGTAAAACGGAGTGGTTTTAGTTCCCTTCAAGCATCTCCAGGTGGATTTGACCAGGCACTCCGTCGGAAAAGTTGGCAAGTAGCACGAACCATCACCGGCGAAGCAGAACCCGGTACATTAGTACGATTGGTCGAAGGATTTGGGGACCAGGCTATTGCCGAAACCCTTGTAGATTCCTCTGGGGTTTACCGTTTTGAAGACATAGACTCTCGTACTGGTTCATCTAAAAAGTCTCGGCTTCGAGTCACCAAGCAAGGTATTTATACCCAAGTGGCTCCCGGCACCTACCGCCTCGATCTTGATCCCGCCGGCTATCCAGTAGGGGGTACGCCTAGCCTGTCGAAATGGATTAAAAATTAATTTCTGTTTTTTATAAATGACTGCGTACCTTAACCTCTTATAACTACTCATAATTGAGCTATTATTCAAGCCATTTCCCCGTAAAAATGGAGTGTCACTTTATGATTTATATCATAAAATCTCATAATCGCAGGAGGGAGTGTAGGGACACGCCTTTTGGAATAATCTTGAAGCCAAAAAATAGAAATAATCGTTCTAAGGAGAAAATAAATTATGAAAAGCAATATCTTACGCGCTGCCGTAGCAGCAAGCATTTTGGGTGTCAGCTGTGCCAATTTTTCCGAGACATATACACCCTTTAATGGTATGATAAATGGGTGTAACATTACCAAGATTAGTGATGGTGTTCTTGTTTGGGTAAATAATATCTTTACATCTGAGCCAGAGGAAGGGGGAACACGGGCTGTTATTGAGGTTACGAGTACGGGTACCTGTAGCCTAAGCGTCGCTTTTCCAACGAATTTTTCTGATGGTATGGAAGGAGGTGCCACTAATGCTGAAGTTTATGATAGTGCAGATGGGGGAATTAAACTAGCAGATGCTGCCATTGGTACAATTTATAACCACCCCACCGGCACAAAAATCTACTATGTAAATATGTTCTACAAAACGAGTAATGGTTCAAACGTTTCTCCAGGAACTTATAACTACACAGTCGCTGTCATTCGATGAACAAATTTAATTCATTGATTCTTTAAAAAATTATACTCAGCGCGGGAACAAATTTAACTTTTATAATGAGGGACCGTTGCACCAAAAAAACGTTGCCCACCCTACCTAATGCGTCCTATTAATGTATCACTAGAGATTGAATGATATGGAGCAATCTAATCCTTATGTTGAATTTATTTATTTCTATTCTGTGGATAGTCCCTACAAACCAATGGTAATCTTGTAATCAATTGGTTTGTAGGGACTACCAATTCTTATGCACCGATTATGGGTGAGCGTCGATTCCATCTAACTATTTGATGAGGTCGCCAGATGTATTTAATAGGAACAGATAAAAAGTGAACCAGACGGGTAAAGGGTAAGATCAGCACGAGGACAAACGCATTTAGAATATGCACCTGTACCACGAAAGGTAAATTATTGACCAAAGTCACATCCGGTTTGAATGCCAAAATTGACCACAAGTAAGGAACCGCAAAGGCTGAGTACCAGGAGGAACCCCAACGGTAGAATATCGCAGTCCCAACACCAGCTACAACTTGAATCAAGAGAACAACAAGCAATGTGACATCCATAGGCGAAGTCACGACTCTAATACGAGAATTAGTAAGCCGCCTGTAGATGAGTACAAGAAGTCCTACCAATGCCAGCAAGCCTAAAACAAAACCTGTGGTTTCTAGGATATACAATCGTACCGGTTCCATATTCCACCACAAAATGCTTTGCGGAATTAAAAAACCCACTAAATGCGCGGTTAATACGCCTAAAATACCATAATGCCAAGCGACTGATCCCCAAAACAGTTGGCGATTTTCTAAAAATTGAGAAGACAAACTGGAGTAAGAAAATCGGTCTGTCAAATATCGGTAAAGGGTTGCCACAATAGCAACGACGATGCACACGTAAGGAAAAACCCCGTATAGTAATTGATCAACGGTCATGATTCTTTTTCTCCTGGAGCAAAATAGTTTAATCAGTGATTGGTTTAATATCTATGATGGGATATATATGTGATGGTTCATCACTATTGCAAGCTTTAAGAAGCACTAAAGCAACATCAAGCACAGGCGCGTAAGGATTAGATGACTCACCCTTAAAGTTAGCATTCATTTTTTTAAACACAGGGATAAGACAATCTCTTATCAATTCCTTGGCAAAAGTATCATTTGAATCAAGTGTCGCTAAGAACTTAAGTAAAACAGGAATATGATCTGTGAGTTCTTTGCCCTTATCAAAATGACGTTCCTGATATTCCTCCTCAATTTTCGCCATAAATGCGCCTCGTTTGAAACTTTCACCAAACAAGATATGACCTGCAAAAATATGACACGCCGGGTTAATATCAAATGTACCGGTATAAACTTCCTCTAAACGACCCATTGGGGTGTTTTCTACAAAAGACAGAAATTTTTCCAACTGAGCCGCTGCTTCTTGATAATTTTTTTTAAGTAAGTCTATACCTGTCCGTATTTGTTCAACCAAGTTCGGCGTGGGATAATCCAATAATTGAGAAAAGCAACTATAAATTTGCCGTTGCCAGTTCTCTTGAGTTTCATTTTTCATTGTGATGTATGTACTTGGAGTCCAAAGCTGAAGCTTTGGACTCCAGTAAACATTAAACTACAAACCCCTATCTGGACGGTCCTTGAAACCACCGACACCCGCTTCGGCTTTGAAGAGGTAAGGATCACCTGCCATCAATTCCGCTGCGTATTCACGGTGCATAGGTGGTATCACAAAACGTTCATCAAAAGTGGGTAATGAGGTCAAGCGATAGATTTCTTCACAGGTTTCAGGTGTTAAACCTGTCTTTTTCAACATATCTTCGACCAAAGACGGTTTAATATCATCCACCTGTTCAGATCGTTTGTACATACGCACTGCTAATAGTTTTTCCAAAACAGTACGCACTTGTTCTTCATTTCCAGCCGTAAATAAGTTTGCTAAGTATTGCATGGGAACACGCGCTTTGTCTAAGGAGCCGAAGTAACCCTCTGCATCAACATTATAAACTCCATTTTCAACATGCCCTAATACCGGCAACAGCGGTGGAATGTAGAAAAGCATGGGCAAGGTACGATATTCTGGGTGCAATGGCAGAGCCATGCCCCATTCCTTCACAAACTTATAAACAGGCGATTTTTTGGCAGATTCAATGACTGAAAAGTGTACGCCATTCTTTTCTGCTTGCTTAATGACTTCGGGATCAGAAGGGTCCAAAATCATTTCCCGTTGTAAGCGTACCAAATCTTCCTTGGGAGCAGAAGCATATTCTTCAATCTTATCGGCATCATACAGCACCACACCCAGATAACGAATACGACCAACACAAGAATGGAAACAAGCCGGCGGTTGCCCTGTCTCTAACCTGGGAAAACAGAGAATACACTTTTCTGATTTACCTGTTTTCCAATTGAAGTAGGTCTTTTTATAAGGACAGGCTGACACACAAAAACGCCATGCACGACATACGTTTTGGTCAAGCAAAACTATACCATCTTCACCCCGTTTATAGAGCGCACCCGATGGGCAGGAAGCAACACAAGCAGGATTTAAGCAATGGTTGCAGATCCTAGGCAAGTAGAAAAAGACCAGGCGTTCTATTTCAAACAAGGCTTGTTTTTCACCGTCGCTTAAATTTTCTAAATTCGGATCATTATTAGCATAAACCGTTGAACCACTGAGATCATCATCCCAATTGGGTCCAGCATTGATGTCCATATTTTCGCCGGTAATTAATGATATTGGGCGAGCGGTCGGTTGATCGTCACCAGCCGGGGCATCAAATAAATCACTGTACTTGTAGGTCCATGGCTCATAATAATCATCAATGGTTGGCAAATGAGGTTGATGAAAGATATTAGCGAGTCCCCGAAATTTATCGGTCGCCCGTAATTTGATCGTTTGCTCTTTAGGCTCCCATCCACCTTTATATTTTTCTTGATCCTCCCATTTTGTAGGATAACCGGTACCCGGTTTGGTTTCTACATTGTTCCACCACATATATTCAGTGCCTTGGCGGTCTGTCCAAATATTTTTGCAGGCGACGCTACAAGTATGACAACCAATACACTTGTCTAAGTGGAACATCATTGAGACTTGCGCTCTGACATCCATTTTATTCTACCTTGAAATAATTTAGAAACCCGATTTTAAAAAACGCGGATTTCTGTGACTTTATTAAAACGCCGGTTCACCTTTTCACCTTGAAATGATTTAGAAATCCGATTTTAAAAAATCGGATTTCTATGATTTTATTAAAACTCAGGTTTACCTTGTAGCTTGCGAACCATGACATGGGCATCACGATTGACTCCCGTTGGTCCCCAATAGTTCAAATGGAACGTAAACTGTCCATAACCACCCATCATCAACACCGGTTTAACGCGGGTACGAGTCAGACTATTATGTCCGCCACCCCTTCTATTACCCCGCAAGGGCGATTTTGGAATTGAAATCGTCCGCTCTGGCGCATGATACCAGATACCAACACCGTTTGGTATACGTGAACTGACCACAGCTCGCGTGACGACAACGCCATGATCATTGTAAATTTCTACCCAGTCATTATCTATAATGCCTATGGTTTCAGCATCTTTCGGACTAATCCAGAAGGGTTCAATCCCCCGTGATAAAGTCAACATACGATGATTGTCATAGTAGGTAGAATGAATATGCCACTTACCATGCGGTGTCAAGTAATTGAGCATGACACTATTCGCTTCACCTTTTTGCGTCTTAGTAAAATCACCGTATAGCAGAGGATCAGCTTTAGGCTTATAAGTTGGCAAATGTTCACCGAAAGCCAAATAACCTTCATGATCTAAATAAAAATGTTGCCGCCCGGTCAGGGTGCGCCAGGGAACTTTACGCTCAACACTCATACAAAATGGCGAGTAAGCTCGACCATTATCCATGATACCAGACCAACAGGGGCTATTCAGAAGGCGACGCGGTTGACTCTGAAGATCCTCATAAGTCACTTTTGCGTCACGACTTCCTTCTCCCAAATCTTTCAATGGCAGCCCAACCTGTTTTTCCTGCTCACTAAACGCACGGTAAGCTGATTCACCATTTGTCTCAGGCGCAAATCGTAAGACAATATTAATGGCATGATTGATTTCAACCAAAGAAGGATAAGTGTTTCCATTCCATTGTGTGGTTGGATGTGTTTTAAGCGTCTCATCGTATATGTCATCAATTGCCCAGTGTGCGCCATGAGCACCAATGCCCTTTTCCCTGGCATCTGGACCAAATGAAGTGAAACGGTTATACAAGTTTTTGTAATCCCGAGTGACGACCTTCATTTTTGGCATCGTTTTACCAGGAATAGGCTCACATTCACCTTTCGCCCAATCCTTAATAGAGGGTTGGGCGATTTCATCCTTACAATCATGTTCTAACGGGGTGCAAACGAAATCCTTCACCGGTTCAGGCAGGTGTTTTTCTGCCAATTGGCTGACTTTTTTAGCGATCGAGCGGAAAATATTCCAGTCCGTTCGCGCTTCCCAATTAGGTGGCACCGCTTCTGACAGGGGATGAATGAAAGAATGCATATCCGTCGTGTTGATGTCATTCTTTTCGTACCAATGCGCCGTCGGTAATACAATATCCGAATAAAGTGCTGAGGTATCCATACGGAAATTGATATCCACCACTAAATCCATTTTACCTTTAGGGGCTTCATCGCGCCAAACCATTTCCTTTATGATGTCTTGACTGATTTGTTCGTCGGCAACTTTATTGCTATGAGTACCCAAGTAGTGGTCTAAGAAATATTCATGGCCCTTCCCACTCGCCATGATGGCATTCCCACGCCAGATAAACCAAACCCTCGGCCAGTTATTTGGATGATCCGGATCTTCAGCAGCAAAGCGTAATTTTCGGTCCTTCAACTGGTCAACCACATATTGAACCGTATCTGCGTCTGTTTTTGCCCCGGCTTGTTCAGCATCTTTGACAATTTCTAGACTATTCCGCTCAAATTGAGGATAGAAGGGCAACCAACCCATACGGACGGCACGCGCATTAATATCAGCGGCATGACCAGAAGTCCATTCATTATCGCCCTTTAAACTGGCATATTTGGCAAACGGTCCTTCATAACGCCATTGATCAGAATGGATATAATGCCAGGTCGGTGCATTTTGCATCCGTGCAGAAGCCCCCCAATCGGCACCGCTTGAGACGGATTTCCAGCTAGAAATTGGGGCTAATTTTTCTTGTCCTACATAGTGTGCTAAACCACCGCCATTTTTGCCAACACAAGTACATAACATCAAAGCTGTAATGGGACCTCGATACATCAAGTTATTATGATACCAGTGGTTAATGCCGGCACCAATGATGACGGTACATTTACCATCTGTTTTTTCAGCCGTGGTAGCAAATTGGTTCGCGAAATTGATAACAGTTGCTTTATCAATGCCCGTGAATTTTTCTTGCCAGGCCGGGGTATAAGGTTGATCAGCTTCGTCATAGCTCTTAGGATAATCTCCCACTAAGCCCCGATCTGCCCCAAAATGGGCCATCATCAAATCAAAAATAGTGGTGACTGCTACTTTACCTTCACGCGTTTCAATATATTTGACCGGCACTCCCCGTTTTACCGTCGCATTTTCATTGGAAAAGTCTTCAAAATTCACCTCAAAGACTTCATCACGATTGTCAATGAAAGATAGCAAGGGGTCAATAGGTGAATCATCTAAACCATCTTTTAGCTCTAAATTCCACTGTCCCTTTTCGGTTTGCCAACGGTGTCCTACCGTTCCTTTTGGCATTTTAGGACTTTGAGCCTTCTCATCAAACATCAAGAATTTCCAGTCACCATTTTCTTCATTTTGATAAGGACAAACCGTATTAGCCCGTAATAAGCGACCGGCGTTATAGCCATCCTCACTTTGATTCAATACCACCAAGAAAGGTGAATCAGTAAACTGTTTCAGGTAGGCATTGAAAGAGGGCGTTACCTTCTTAAGATAATATTCAGTCAAAATGACATGGTTGACCGCCATCCAAAAGGCACCATCCTGTCCAGCATGAACCGGGACCCACCAATCCGCGTATTTAGCAACCTGGCTAAAATCGGGGGCAAACACCACGAATTTTGCTCCATTATGGCGTGCTTCCGAAATGAAATGGACATCGGGGGTCCGAGTCATATTCAAATTGGCTCCCATTGAGACAATGAATTTAGCATTGTACCAATCAGCACTTTCAGCAGAATCGGTTTGCTCACCCCAGACTTCCGGTGAAGCAGGGGGTAGATCACTATACCAGTCATAAAAACTGAGTAGTTGCCCGCCTAAGAGTCCTAGATAACGCGAACCTGCGGCAAAACTCAACTGCGACATGGCAGGAATAGGCGAAAAACCAACGATACGATCAGGACCATACTGTTTAATCGTATAAACATTGGCTGCAGAGATAATGTCTAATACTTCCTGCCAATCAGACCGCCGAAAACCACCTTTGCCGCGTGCTTGTTGATAAGTTTTGCGAGATTCATGATTGCTGACGATGGATTCCCAAGCGTCAACCGGATCATCATGCTGTTGACGCGCTTTGCGCCACAGATCAATCAATGCACCCCGAATATAAGGATAGCGCACCCTAATAGGGCTATAAACATACCAGGACGCAGAAATACCCCGTTGACAACCGCGAGGTTCATAAGGGGGTAAACGCTTTTCTAATTTAGGATAATCAACCTGTTGCATTTCCCAGGTAATCACCCCGCATTTCACGTAAACACGCCAAGAACAGCCCCCAGTACAATTCACGCCATGGGTACTACGAACAATTTTGTCATATTGCCAACGACTGCGATAAAATTGTTCCCATTCGCGAGTTTGGGGGTTAATAATATCTTGAATCCAACTCATTTTGTTTTTATCTCCCAACTAAAGCTATACGTACATCGGTCAATCGATCTTTCCAGATAAGGTGCATAAGAATATAAAGGATAATAAACCCAGCAATGCCCATCCCAATGCCTATTACAAGAAATACCACATTTACCGGCTCTTCTTCCAAACTAACCGTTTCAGCAAAATAAGCGTTTAGGTGAGCCACTTCAGAATCTAATAAGGGTTTTTTGACAAAAACACCTCGCATAGTGGGAAATGGCGTACTTAATAACACCGAAGTAAGCCCTATGTTTCCACCATAACGTGAATAAACCTTAGTTAAATCAGGTCCTAAGGTCCCTCCACCTAAACCGCCTATGTCCGTATTTCTATGACAAGTAATACAAGCTGTGCCACCATTGGTGAAGCTTCTTTGCCCTAAATATAACGCTCTACCAATATCAAAGTTTGGTGTATCGTCACTTGAAGTAAGCACAGGTTTCTTCCAAGGTGCTTCTTTTACCTGTCCAGCAGAAGCTGGTTTCGATAACGTTGTCGGTTTAGTAACCAATTCATCACCACTTTCAGGAGACGAAGTGGGTACTGGCTGAGGTGAAGTTGTCGGTTCAGATACCTCACCGCTTTTAGCCTCTATATAAGCTAAAATGCTTTTAGCTTCTGCCTCTGAAACACCAAGATTTGGCATGGGAATATTATTATATTCCTGCAAAAGCTGTTTCGCGAGCGCGTCGCCCTCAGCCAACATTTTATCAGGCGCAACGGTCCAACGTACCAACCAATCGTGATCTCGTAAAGCGTTCACTCCCTTTAAATCTGGACCCACTAATTTACCGCCACCAATCGTATGGCAAGCCATACATTTTAGCTGATAAGCTTGTTCACCTTCAGAAGCTTGAACTGAATGAGATAAACAAAGTAGCCAAATCATCAATGAACCAATGGGTAAAAATACCATTTTAGGAACTTTAGCCCTAAAGCGTAAAAAACCACTTATTGTCATGTGGCATAATCTCCTTATTTGTTAAGTAAGGCAAAATGAAAATAAACACTATTTTTAAAAATATTTTTAGACATTAACCAAGTTTTTTCAAAAAACGTGATTAAAAAATTAATACCTTCGCCAATTTTAAATTTTAGCGATTTTCAAAAAAATTAATTTCAGTCAAATCAATAAGTTAAAAAGATACATTGGCTAAAAATGAACTATTTTTACAATTTAAGCGAAGGTATTGTAAAATGTTAAAATACTTTTGTTTACATAAGGAATGCAGATTTAATAAAATCCTTTTGATGTTTTAGAACTTTAGGATTTATTAAATCTTGAAACCTAAGTATATACCAGTTAATAAAAATATTTTTGAACATCTAAACCTAAATAATATTTTTAACATAAATTATAATTTAAAAAAATGCTATAAGTCAATTTTTAAAAAAATGTTAATAATAAATTTACTTTTTTGTAAAGCTATTAATATAGTCTATACTGTATGCAGGCATAACTTAAACAATTATGTAAGGTAGGCAAAGTCTTTTCACATAACAGCTATTAATTAATAATTAATTAAGATTGTTCCCACCTTGAGTATATATTGGCATTGTAGCAGAAACACAATACCTGTTGTAAAAATAATACACTTGATACTAAGCAAACTTGATATAAATTAATTTTGTAAAATCAATATATTATTAATTAATAAATATTTACTCAAGGCAACCTTCAGTCTTGCCCTGCAATATACTTAGGTAACTCGCAAAAAAATAAAATACCCATCAGGAGCAAGCCCAATTCTGTGTGTGGCTATTTTAATTTTTTGGAGTTACCTTAAATTACTTCAACTCACAAGTTAATTTTGAACTTGCTTGAACACTACAATTCGTTACATGCTCCCCCTTTCACACCTAACTGTTCACAATACTGCCTAAGTGTATCTCTTGTATTGCATTCCTTGCCCTTATCAATGAGTTTTTTGAGTGCCTTGCGGACTTTAAAGGCTTCATCAGTTGGTGCCCCATAAAGGAAATCCATTGCGATTGTTCTAGCACGGCGACACGCTTCAGGATCGCGTAGTCGGTCGCAGGTGTATTGGTGACCCACATAAGCGATGAGTCGATGTTTCATAATGACGTGGATCTTGACGGCAGATCGTGTTAGACATTGCTCGGCTGATCTTTCAGCCGCTAGTTTACCATTTGCTACTGCCCGTTGAGTGTCATAAGGCAACGATTTTTGCCTGGGTTTTGGCCAAAGATATCCCATTTGGCATAAGAGCCGACACCATTTTGGACCATATTCAGTACTCTCAAGCACTTTGATATCATTAAGAGTCAGTATGGGTGGAAGTGGTCTGACGGGAAGACAAGCATCAATGCTCTGTTTTATCGCCTTTAAATCTTCTTGGTAATCAGCACGGGCTATTTGACCCATAAAAAATAGGGAGATGATGGAAATAACAATGAGTTGAGTTTTTTTCATACCTTTATTCCTTATATTAAGGATGTGTATGGATTACTTAGTCGTCATTCATAAATAGATTACCCTATAATGACAACAAACATTCTACTGAAAATTTCAAAAATTGTCAAGTTTTTTTTTAAAATCAAAGAGTTAGCAATTTATAATTTAATGAATCGCTAATGTTCTAATATTGATTTTGAAAAAGAAATACTATTTCTTCAAGAAATAGTATTTCTAACACACAGAGCTGAATAATTACAGAATTTTTTTATCACTTCAATCACTGAAGCCCCTTCTAATTCTTCTAAACAGCGACTGTCACTTTTTTTATGTCCTTCACAGCCTTCTTTATGACAGGGAACACAAATACCTTTGCCTGGGATTAATAATACATTACCCACTTTTTGTATCCCTTTTTGTTGGAACGGTGTTTGATTGATGGCATAGTTAAAGGGCCAAGGAGCCCATTTCCGCGGATTAGTGGGTCCATACAATGCAACAGTTGTGGTACCCGTTGCCGCCGCTAAATGGGTGACTGCTGTATCTGGACCTATATAGATAGAACTGGCACAAATAAGTTGAGCTACATCGCTAAAACGTAATTGCCCTGCTAAATTAATGACCGTGTTTGGTAAGTTTAATAGGGCTTCACGAAGATATACTTTTTCTATTTGACTGTTTCCACCGGTGAGTACGACACGCAATCCTAGCTGTGTTAAATACTGAATTAATGCTTTCCAGCCTTTTAGGGTCCACCGTTTATAATGCCACATCGGTAAAAGGTGCAATACCGCAAAGGCTTGTTTTTGCCAGGCAAACGGGATCTGTTTATTTAATTTTTCAATAGAATCAATAGCTTGCGGAATCACTACCTCATAACAACGCGCAATGCCTAATAAATCAGCAAGCCGGAGATTTTGAATAATTGTATGCGTGTTTTGATTATCTAACTCGGTCCAAGCCTGTACGATCATTCGTTTCCAAACATCTTGCCAACGTTTGGAGGGAACCAGGCTGACTCGTTTTGGGGCAGCTAGTAGGGCATAAATTAATGGTTTATCACCAGCAAGCGTAGAAATAGCTAAATCATAGCGACGAAAAATTTGTTTGAATAAGATTTGATATTCGCTAAAGTTTGGATGTTCAGCAATGAAGATTAAGGTATTATAATCCGGATTGCCTTCCAACATACCACCTTTATTGTTATACACTAAAATATCTATTACTGCCTTTGGATAGGCACGGCGCAGGGAACGTAATAATGGCGTTACCAGTAGCACGTCACCAATTTGTCGGGTAGCAATGAGTAAAATTTTATGGGCTGAATATTTTTTCATATCATGAGCTATCTAGCAAAAATTTATAAGTCTCACTCAGTCGCACCGATGCCATTGAATTAAGGGCAGACACGCAGGTCTGCCCCTACAAAATACCCCGTATTTAGGGAATCTAATTTTATGGCACCTGATAATCTATAGTATCTCAACTTAATTCATTCATTGACCAACGCGGATATGCGCTAAAACTTAGGGGGTCAGATTGACCGGCTACCAGACGTAGCGCACCTGCATAAGCTATCATGGCACCGTTATCAGTACAAAATATTGGGCGGGGATAATAGACACTTGCTTCCATTTTATTAGCCAATTGTGTCAAGCGAATACGTAAACGTTGGTTAGCACCTACACCGCCAGCAATGACTAAACGTTTTAAACCAGTCTGTTGTAAAGCACGACGACATTTGATAGCTAAAGTATCTATAACGGCATCTTCAAAGGCGCGAGCAATATCGGCACGAGTTTGTTCATTTTGCGCTTGCGCTTGCCAAGTTGTTAATACACAGGTTTTTAAGCCACTAAAACTAAAATCTAAACCTGGACGTTGCGTCATCGGGCGGGGAAAGTGAAAAACATCAGGGTTGCCATGTGCCGCTAATTGTGCTATAGCTGGTCCGCCTGGGTAGCCTAATCCTAGTAATTTAGCGGTTTTATCAAAGGCTTCACCTGCTGCATCATCTACGGATTCTCCTAGTATTGTGTATTTGCCCCTAGCTGCAACTTGAACTAATTGGGTATGTCCCCCTGATACCAGTAGAGCAAGAAAGGGAAAAGTGGGAGCAGGTTTTTCAAGCATGGCAGCGAGTAAATGCCCTTCCATGTGATGTACACCTATAGCGGGTACTTGCCAAGCCCAAGCTAAACTACGCCCTATCGCTGCACCCACCAATAATGCCCCGATTAAGCCAGGACCTGCGGTGTACGCAATTCCCTCAATGTCATTAGGCTTTATCTGATTTTCAGTTAATAATTGCTTAATCAGTGGTACAAGTTTGCGAACATGATCACGGGAGGCTAATTCTGGAACGACACCACCATATTGGGCATGTATATCTATTTGACTATATAGGGCATGCCCTAACAATAAATCTTGTTCTGAATCGTACACGGCTACCCCGGTTTCATCACAAGAAGTTTCTATACCTAATACACGCATTTTTCAGTTATCAATTATCAGTTATTTAGTTAAGTTCTTGCCTATTCAAAAGTTAAAATTATTACGGTGTTGGCTATAATAAGGCTTTACCGTAAAGTTTTTAATAAACTTTTGTAATTACTCAGCTTTGAAATAAATTTCTATGCTATCAGCTAAAGTCGGCTAAAGCTAATTAAAACTAAAATTGAGTACAACGGATTAGAGAATAAAACGGCGTTTTTTTGATAGCAGGAAAATATATATCTTCCTTTTTCAAATGACTTTGAAAATAGGAATGCGCCTACTATAAAAATTTATAGAAATGGCTTATTTGCATCAGTTGTTTAGAATATATTTCTAACTGATAACTGATAACTGATAACTGATAACTGGTAGCCGAAATGGAATCAACTGATACATGTCATGCTTTAAGCGTTGTTGAAGAAAGAAATGAAGAAATAGAGCCTGTCGAACTTTTCTTTACGCCCCACGCTATGCCCGAAATTGATTTTAACGATTTGGGATTATTGGGTAAAATGGTATCAAGCCATTGTTTGTTAGAATACTTTAGGCTGTCACCGATTGAAGTCGAAATTTGCAAGTGCATACGAAAACTCTTTGTTTGGCATGAAAAGCTACAGGAACAACATGCTGAAGAAAATCAAGAAAAAGAGCCACTATCGGATGAGGCATTGCCGAATTTGTGGATTATAACAACATCAGTTTCGGATAAGTTATTGGATATCTTTAATGCGATAAACCAACCACTCAACTGGTGTCAAGGTGTTTATTTAACCGAAGAGGGCTTTAAAACGGGCATCGTTGTTATTGATCGTCTACCTACCACAATTGATACACTTTGGCTGAGGCTACTCGGTCTTGGAGAAATACAACGAGAAGCTGTTAGTCAACTCATTGCGTTGCCCACAACAAATCTTTTACGTCAAAAAGTACTCAACTTCATTGGAAATTGGTGGCTCAATACACGAGAAGAGGAAGAATTAACCGAGGAACTTGAGGAAATGTTTGCAATCTTATTACCTATTTATCAGCAATGGCAAACTGAACAGGTGGATTGATTATATTATCCCTTCCCTCGTTCCAAAAATTCTATTCTCATCGTTAGACTTGTCCGAAAATAAGCCTTGGATTTCAGTCAAAGGCTATGCGCTTCCGTCAGGTGGTGGTGACTAAACACTTGGTTCAGCTTGTTAATCGGCTTTAGCCGACTTTAGTCCAAGGCTGACTTTGAATTTATTTTCGGATAAGTCTATTAACCATTACTATACGCTTGCTAATTTATAAGGAAGACTACATGTTATAGCGGTTCCCGTTTGCATAAAGTACAATTTTAGAGGCAATGTTGAAAGCAGTTTTGTGCATCATCAAGTGAAGTACATTTTTTGTAGGGGCAATCCTTTATGGTTGCCTTTTTTGTATCTCACCCAAACGAAAAACGCTATAATTCAAAATTAATATTTAAATAATAGTTTATTAACCGAACGCAAAGAAGAAATATTATGTAGGTACACAAAAGTCTTTTAACTTTTAAAAAAATACTAGTTCGAAAAGAAATAGTATTTTTGACGCTTTCAAAATGTTAAAAGATTTATGTGTACTTACTTATTACTGAAATATAATGAAGAACACGCTGACCTTGTTGGCGCACAAAATATTTTAGAACGATTTCTCAGCGGACAATATGGTGCCGCTTTCAAAGCTGATTGAATACTATTAAATACCATTCAATAAGTAACTATAT
>QNES01000026.1 GCA_003645255.1 Gammaproteobacteria bacterium | reverse complement strand
TACAAAAGTATTTTAACATTATTTTAAAAAGATGTAATAACTCTATTTATGAAATTTTATCCTGATAAAATACCATAACAATTGCTTCAACAAAATGTTAAAATACTTATGTCTACCTACTTATCATTTCCTTAATAATGTCAAGCTTTTTTAAAGAATCTTTTCTTCGTACAGAACAAAAATGGGTGCATATTTATAACTATATGATTTTACACAAGTTTTTATTTAGCACTTATTTATCTGAAATAACTATATCATATTCTTAATAATATCAAATTTTCAAAAATTTTTAATAAGTTTTTAAATATTGACTTGTACCAATACCTTCGCCAAATTGTAAAAATCGTAAATTTCGAGCGGTTCTAAATTTTTAACTTATTGATTTTACTAAAAATAAAAATCAGTATTTTTTGGAAATAGCGAAAATTTAAAATTGGCGAAGGTATTGTTGTACAGGACATTTTTTATTTAAGTTGTTGATTTCAATCATTTTTAATGGTTTGAATCAGAATTGACAGAATTTTAAAATTATTCAGAATAAAACATCAATAAGGTCAATAAACTCATTGCGGAAAAATTCTAAAATTTAAAAATGTCCTGTACAAAGCTAATATATATTTCCTCAAAAATTACTTTTTGGAGTGGACTCATTTCCTTAAAAATGATTTTTCGGAATGGACTTGTACTTGACAATTTGTTTAAAATAACACAGAATTACATATTTTGGGGCGTGAAAGGCAAAAAGGGGTTTAGGGTGAATCAAGTTATTTGGTTTTTTACTCTAAATAACATGATATTCACGTAAAAGTCCTTCTCACCTTAAGCTCCCTTTTGCCTTTCACGCCCCCATTTATACATATTTAGTAATTACTCAGTCTTGAAATAAATTTCAAAGCTAAGACAGTTCAAGCTAGCTAAATTCAGTTAAAATTTCGCTAACTCAGTCATTTGAATTGAAGTCTCCTTTTGGATACTTTGGCATTCAATCTAGAAATTTATTTTAAGGCTGAGTAGTTGCCATATTTTTACATATTTGTTATATAGGAGTTATATTGTGGCTAATTCTGCTCAAGCGAAAAAACGTACTCGTCAGGCTGAAAAACACCGTCAACACAATGCTAGTCAGCGTTCTACATTACGTACTTACATTAAAAAAGTGGTTAAAGCAATAACGACAAACAATCGAACTGAGGCACAAACGGCTTATCAAGTCGTTGTACCTATTATTGATCGTATGGCAAATAGGGGGTTAATTCACAAAAATAAAGCCGCTCGCCATAAAAGCCGTCTCAATGCGCGTATTCTTACGATGCAATCCTAATGTAAATAGATACTGTCGCCTTCGGGCGCAGTGTCTTTTTTTAAATGTAAACAAAAATCTGATACGTTAATATTATGTTCAGCAAGTAAATGTTTAAATTCATCCCTATCACATCCCGCGATATCAGCTGCATATATAAGGTCACCTTCAACTATACGCAATATCCTATTTAAATAATAACGATCAAATTCATAACGAGCCTTTGTAAGTGTTTGAAATTTATTTTCACTTTCACGTAATGCTTGTTTAACCAATGAGATAGGAATCAGGGGAAAAAGTGATAAGACACAACACTGTTCAATAACATTTTGCAATTGTCGTACATTTCCTGGCCATGGCAATGACATCATATATTCCAATGCCTCTGGAGAAAAACGTGCCCGCTCTGTATTTTCTTTTTCTGCTTGCATATTCAAAAAGTGGTCAATTAATAATGGAATATCTTCATAACGTTTTGCTAATGATGGCATATATAAAGGTATCACATTAAGCCGATAAAACAAGTCTTCACGAAATTCACCACGTTTAACTGCGGTTTCTAAATCTTGATGTGTGGCTGAAATAATTCGTACATTAATTTCTACATTTTGAATAGCTCCAACGGGTTTGACTTTGCCTTCTTCTAACACTCGTAATAACTTGACTTGCAAAGAGGGTGACATGTCACCTACTTCATCTAAAAATAAAGTTCCCTCATTAGCAGCTTGAAACAATCCTAAATTTTTTCGTACTGCACCGGTAAATGCTCCTTTTTCATGCCCAAATAATTCTGATTCTAATAATTGTTCAGATAATGCTCCACAATTAATTGCCATAAAAACTTTATTACTGCGATGGCTAGATCGATGAATAGCCCGGGCTAATAACTCTTTGCCTGTACCAGTATAGCCACCAATAAAAACGCTACTACGGGTTCTTGCAACACGCTGCGCTTGATTTAATAAGTTTGTTATAATAGCACTTTGATGAATAATTTCAGGGGCAAATTCAGTATCAATTTTCGTTGTTCCTATAAGACTGATGATAGATTTGACAGCGCGAAATAACTCATCAGGCTCCACCGGTTTCGTTAAAAATTTAAAGATGCCTTGACGGGTAGCACGAACCGCGTCGGAAATTTCGGCACTACCACTGAGCATTATCACCGGTAAAATAGAATTGTATTTTTGAATTTTTTTGAGCAGGGCAATGCCATCCATGTCTTCCATACGTAAATCTGTGATCACCAAATGAGGTTTGAAAACAGGTAATGTTTCAATAGCATCAGTACCATTTTCAACTGTTTTGACTTCATAGCCAGCATCTTTTAGCCAGGTTGCGATTATAGTCAAAATAAAAGGATCATCATCGACTAATAAAATTCGTCTTAAACTTATTGTATCATTCGGAGGTGGCTTTTGTTTGCTGGTTAGTTTTTTATTAACCATACCAAAATCTTTTTAGAGCAATGTAAATTAAGCATTCATAAAGTTTATAATTCCATTTTCACTAGTCCAAATAAAAAATGCTTTTTATTAATCAATACCTCGCCAAATTGTAAAAACCGTCAATTTCGAGCAGCTGTTAATTTTTAACTTATTGATTTCACTAAAAATAAAAATTAGTATTTTTTGGAAATTGGCTAAAATTTTAAATTGGCGAAGCTATTGATTAATACGATATCGTCAATATCATAGCTATACTTTTAAGAATAATCCTTTGCCAATTTTAAATTTTAGCTATTCCAAAAAAAATACTGATTTTTCGCAAAATAAATTAAAAATGGATATTGGTTTGAAATTTTCAATTTTTACATATTAGCGAAGGTACTGTTTAAAATAGACTAGGAATATAAAATCTTACATAAAGCTTTATTTCATATTGATTTCATAATAGAAGCAATAATTATTCCAGTTTGTCAAATTAGGCTCGTGCAAACGTGCAGGGTGTGATTATAGGTTATTTTGAAATTTCAAAATTTTCAAATACGCTCAATATATATACTCCGAGCAGTCAAGTTTTCGGATTTAAGACTATCGTTTTTAAAAAAAAACGATAACTTGAACGTCCGGAGTTAATTAACTGTATATAAGATAATTATTTAGGAACAAGTCTAATTAAAATATTTGTATTTTTTAATACAGCAATGTTTTAGATTTTTCGGAGAAGACTCAATCTTAATTCCATTTTTTTGATATGATTTCCAACGCGCTGATGAGCATAAAACAACGTATTACAAAGGCCGCCCAACAATTTACCAGGCCTGAAAGCATACAATTATTAGCTGTGAGTAAAACTCGTCCCCTTTCTGATATCGTCACGGCTTTTAATTGTGGCCAATATCGTTTTGGGGAAAATTACATACAAGAGGCTATACCCAAAATACAAGCTTTACGTGATTATTCAATACAATGGCATTTTATAGGTCCTTTGCAAAGCAATAAAATCTGTTTGATTGCAGAACATTTTGATTGGGTGCAATCATTAGATAAACTAAAACATGCTCAACGTTTGAATGCACAAAGGCCAAAAAAATTTCCACCTTTAAACATAACTATCCAGGTTAATATTAGTGAAGAAGTGCAAAAATCAGGTGTTTATTTAACTGATTTAGCCACTTTGGTTCAAGCTGTTGTAAAACTACCGCGTTTACGTTTACGTGGTTTGATGGTATTACCGGCACCCTGTCAAAATTTTGAGCAACAACGAAAACCATTTCGCGCTTTGTACATTGCTTATCAGCAATTACAAGCATCCGGCTTTGCCCTTGATACGTTGTCAATGGGTATGACTAATGATATGGTTGCGGCAATTGCAGAGGGAACAACTCTAGTACGTATAGGGACGGGAATTTTTGGAAAACGTTTATAGATGTTTACTCAATGATCAAGTTTTTTGTAAGTGATTGATTTTAAAATAAATATTATGTTAGGGGCTAAAAATAAATTAGCTTGAAAATCAATAAGTTACCTATTTTAGGCCCTAAAAATAGGTCATCTTAAAGCCAAATAACATCAAAAACTTGATCATCGAGTGGCCGCTATTCCAATACCTTCGCCAATTTAAAAATTTAGCCACTTTAAAAAAATACTGATTTTTATTTTTAGTAAAATTAATAAGTTAAAAATTTACGAATGCTCTAAATTGACGTTTTTTAGAATTTGGCGAAGGTATTGGTATCCAAGACAGGTTTTTAATGTGAAATTATTTTTCTGAACGTCTATAGTAAACAAACTGTTCACTACTTTTGCAGGAATATGAAGGGTGTCGGCAAAAATACCCGCATAAAGCAAATCTCATCATTATAATATTTGATATAAATCAAAAAGATAGGGTTATAGTAAAAATATTGCTTTGATGCATATGGATTGGGTGTAGCCTGTAAAATCTGTCAAAAAATGGCCAATAATTTTTCATTCTGATTTTGTTCCTTGTATTTTAAATGCTTGATTACTATGCAAAATTAATTATAGAGTCGAACAAAAGTAGGGTGAAAAAATTGTCAATATTCTGACAGATTTTATAAATTAAGTTGGGTGTGCATTAGTACTTATACAGCAGCTGCACCTCCCACAATTTCGGATAATTCCTGGGTAATTGCTGCTTGACGTGCCTTATTATAAGCCAACTGTAATTCATCAATCAAGTTGCCAGCATTATCTGAAGCACTTTTCATTGCTACCATACGAGCTGCTTGCTCACAGGCAACATTTTCAACTACACTTTGATAAACCAACGATTCAATATAACGCATTAACAAACCATCTAACACTTCTTGCGCTTCTGGTTCATAAATATAATCCCAATGATGAACAAGCCTTTCATCTTGTTCATCAGCTGAAATGGGTAGTAGCTGCCGCACTATGGGCTTTTGAGTCATGGTATTAACAAAGTGGTTGTAAACGACGAAAAGCTGATCAATTTTATCCTGCTCATAGGCATCTAACATTACTTTTACAGTACCTATTAAGTTTTCAAGCGTGGGCGCATTGCCTAAATGAGCAGCTTGTCCTACGATATTGCCACCAAAACGTCTAAAAAAACCAGAGGCTTTATTGCCTATCGCGCACATATCAATATCAACTTTATCATCGCGCCATTTGTTCATGGAAGACACAGTTGTTTTAAACAGGTTATTATTCAATCCACCACATAATCCACGATCAGATGACACAATAATAACTCCAATACGCTTAACATCACGCGTTACCATATAAGAATGTTTATACTCAGGATGCGCATGTGCCAAATGACTGATTACAGCACGGATTTTGTCAGCATAGGGCCGCGATTTACGCATTCTATCCTGCGCCTTACGCATTTTACTCGCTGCGACCATTTCCATGGCACGAGTAATTTTTTGTGTGCTTTTAATACTTGCAATTTTAGTACGTATTTCTTTACCACTTGCCATAATTTATTATTCCCCCGTTATTGCCTATTTTCTTCAGTCAATTTATCATTAGACATTATACTAATTTTAATGTAACCCATTGATTTACTTAAAATTCCAACTTTTGTAAACTAATGAAATTAAGCTCTTATACTACTAACGGGTAAATTTTGGACTTTTTTTTAACGGTTGGTGGGCAAAAAAAGACTTTTCACGGAAACCTCGAAACCACCCTACATAAAAATCCAAATTTCAGCCGTTTAAAGTATAAATTAAATCGGTATAATGTCTATTTTCAAAAACTATCCTTATTATAAGGAATGATGATTTAATAACTTCTGGTAAGGAACGTGCCTGAAATAACTTCGATAACTTAAAAGGTAACCACAGTGGATGAGCTCTACGATATCTCAATTGACGTAGGAGCAAGATCGAAGGATTACCCTAGTTATTTCAGGCACATTCCTAACTACTCAGCCTTGAAATTTGTTTCAAGGTTGAAAGTTATCGCTGTCTAAAGCTAGCTAATTTAGTCAATCGGATTGAAGTCTGTTTTAGCAGACTTTAGCTTTTAGCCTTGAAATTTATTTCAAGGCTGAGTAGTTAGAATTTCTGACCATTATCCGGTTTTTTCCCCCGCTCAATAATAATGCCAACCTCTTGCGCTCCACGTATTGCTCCTGGTTTGTTTAATTGTAAACGTATCCAAGGAACTGAAAATTCAGTTAATATGATTTCCGAAATACGTTCTGCCAGTGTTTCTACTAGTTGAAATTCACTATTTTGAACAAAATCCATCAAGCGTTTAGCCACCGCTTTATAATTAAGTGTATCTTCAATCTTATCGGTGGAAGCAGCTTGACGAATATCGGTTGCCATTTCTAAATCTAATATAACTGTTTGTTTAATTTGGCGTTCCCAATCAAAAATACCAATGATGGTATCAATTTTTAATGCTTTTAAGTAAATAATATCCATATTCTTAATAGTTAATGGCTACAGTTAGTATTCGGAAACACTGAAAAAGCTAAAGCTTTGGATTCTAAAATGCCATTTAGAATCTTAAGCTTTGGGATTTTTAAACTTAATTGTCAATGGTGAAATTACCCCGTTAAACATTAGACTTGTCCGTCAATAAAATTTTAGCTAATAAAAACAAATAGTTAGATTCACAAAACCCTTATTTTCGGACAACTCTATTGAGCATTAACTATTAACAATTATTCACTCACGTTTCGTGGTTCAATATTTTCAGTAACCTATTAGACTTGTTCCTTAATAAAGCTTTGTAAGTATTTGTAATATAAATAATTTTTGTTGGCTGTATTTGGTTTAATACTTTTTATATTGAGGAAAGTTATTGGAATTATTTGCAATACCAATTTTATTCACTAGCTAGTGTCCATCCGGAAACACCCGTAAAAATCCCTTCGCATCAGCTTGGGATTCCAAACAATGGACATCTTGGAGTCCAAAGCTTTAGCTTTAGGCGTGTTTCCGGATGGACACTAGCTAATAGATTGAAATAGAAGATTTTTTTAAAGTCAAAATAATTCATTTATTAACTCGTGTTCATCCGGAAACGGGTGTGATTAAAAGTACATGGTTTTTTCATTTTAAGGTGCTTCAGGCAGTCTAAAATAGATGGGGCATATAGAAGAAAAATCATTTAGAAAGAATTATCTGAATTTCTATAATTTATAGCAGCCATGCACTTTTAATCATATTCTCTGGAAACAGCCGTAAAAATTCCAAAGCTGAAGCTTTGAGCGTGTTTCCGGATGGATACAAACTAGAATATACTGCCCACTTACGCTTGCATCTATCCATTTAAACTCAATATCAATTATTTTATAACTTATTGATTTTTTAAGTATTTTTAAGTATTTTTGTTCATATATAATGCTTGCCCTTGAGTTTTGTAAAAACATTGCTTCAAAAATTTCAAGGGCATTCAGTATAAGTATATGAAATATAAAGTATAATTATTTAGGAACAAGTCTATTGATTATTAAAGATAAAAATATAAAATTTTGGCTAAAGTCAATTTTTTGAAAAATCCAGATTGCTGGAAAAACGGTGCGTTTGATTTAGCCTTTCCCCTTTATTTTCAAAAATATGATTACCAAAAGTCAAAGATTTAGGGCTCCAAAACGGGTTGTCAAGAAAACGAATTTTTGCACAAGAAATAATAGTTTGTAAATCAAATAGTTATTGAAAAACGTGAAGTCCGAAACGTGAGTTATTCATACGGATTTCCCCATGTTCTAGTTGATTTTTCATATATTAAGCTGTAAGTCATTCTTAGCACGCTATCAAGGTCAAGTGTATCCAATCTTAATTTTAGCTCAAATGCATCTAAATCAGGTACAATTTCAATAATTGTTTTTTTGAGCCTTTGTAAAGTGTTAGGGAGCATACTTGAAAGCAATTCATGGATATTATTATTACCATTTTTTAACAGGGCTTTATATTGACTTTCCAACTTATCACTATTCATAATTTGCAAGTATAGTTTAATACTATTAAAAATAATTTTAATAGCATTTTTTAATTCTCTAACTTTATAAAGAATATCTAATATACTAGAAGCAAGAAACAACGCTCTCAATTCTTCAGGTAATCTGTTATCAGCCTGAACATCATTAGCACCATCATCTTCGACCCCTGCGATTAAAAATTCAGAAACACCTATCACAACTAATAATTTATCATTTAGCAATCCAATCAACTTATCACTTACGTCGTTCATATCTTCAAAATTCAATTTCGCCTCATATTGATTGGAATCAATTTTTTCTTTTTCTAATATCTTTTTAATATCACCAAGACGGGGTTCGTCAATATTGACGGCTAAAATATTGCTGATTTCTAGGAGAATAGGATCATTTTCATAATTATCTTCTTTTTCCACTAAGTTAAGGATAGCCTTCATAACTGGAATCAATTCAGTAATTTTTTGCAAATGTTTATTGATTTGCAAAAGATTGTTAATGACTATAATGATATTTTTAGATATTTGACTCAGTAATTTAAGTTGTAATGAAGGTTGTTTTCCTTTGATAAAAGATTTTAATGCTTTATTTTTTCCATTTAACAATTGCAAAAGTCGTTTTAGCATCTCGGTATCTACTTTTTTAGATACATTAATTTCATAAATGCTTCCAGCTGCGATATTAATCGTTTTTTCAATATCTAATAATTTGTTAGACTCCTTATAGACTCGAACATATTTTTTCATTTGTAAATATTCACTGAGTCGATCTTCCATACTATGAGAAATTCTATCAAAATAACTTTGAAATGATGCATGGGCTGTGTTATTACGAGCTTTTGGAGTTTTGATTTTTTTTTTCTTCATAACTTTTAGTTATCAATTATTAGTTATTAGGAACAACACAACACTTTGTACAAGAAATACTATTTTTAAAAATTCTGATTGACATTATAATAGGTGAAAGCATAAAAGGAACTAATATTAAGAAATTTTTCTTGCAAAATCAACGATGGATGTTCAAAATACAAATTCCTTCTATGCTTTCACCTACTATAATAATTTTTACGAAACAGATGAATAGACAATATAATGTAAACAATTGATAATTAATAATCAATATTTTCGCCAATAAGGAACGTGTATAGGTGTCCAGATAAATTTTAGCCGAGACCTATAAATATTTTGCAGGGAAAAAACTTTTCTGGATAACAATATGATACCTAAAAGTGGCAATTAGTTTATAAAATGATAAAAATATCAATGAGTTATAAAAATTTACCTTTCGAGGTTTGAGTTTTTTGAAGAAACACTCAAACCTCGAACACTGACTTAAAAATATTTTACGATTTTCAATAAATTACAATAGGCCACTTTAGCTTTTAGCCTCAAAATTTATTCTATAGGCGTTCAGATAAATAATTTCATTTAGAGGGCGAACACTAAAGGGTAGCCCTACATGAGTCTATTTAATATCATGTACTACATTCCAAATTTGCTTGTCTGCCCGAAGTGAATTGATTTATCTGAATATCTACAACTTGATTATCAAGTTTTTTATAAGTCCTTGATTTAAAAAAATATAATTTTATGTCTAAAAACTAAATAATCTTAAAAATCAATGAATTAGCTATTTTAACACTCAAAAATAGAGCTTTGCAAAGCTAAATAACATCAAAAACTTGATTATTAAGTAATTTCTAAATTTTGGTATTTTAGTATGGTAATTCGCAAAAATAAAATACCCATCAGGGCAACCACAAGGGATTACCTCTACAAACTGATAACTGAATTTTATGTACAGTACCACACATTTGCTCTCGGATAAATTGAAAAACGGCGATACTCTTGATATCCAAGTTTGGATAGAACACATTACTAAAGATCGTCCCCTAATTGAACAGCAAACAATTATTAAAGCTTGTCAGTGGGCACAAGAAGTACATCAATCCCAAACTCACATTTCCGGTGAACCTTATCTTATTCACGTCATTACTGTTGCCGATATATTGGCACAATTAGGTATGGATACAGATGTTTTAGTCGCTGCTATTTTACATGATGTCGCTTTTAACCCCCAAATCATGCTTTCTGATATTCAAAAACGTTTTGGTCCCATCGTAACACGTTTAGTCGATGGCGTTGCTAAAATGCAATTTATTGAAGAACTTAACGACAATTCACATAAAACCATCAATAGCAAGTCTCAAACTGAACGTTTGCGTAAAATGCTATTAGCGATGGTTGAAGATGTACGAGTTGTACTGATCAAGTTAGCCGATCGCTTAGATAATATGCGCGTTTTATGTTATCAACCTGAAGACAAACAGCGGCGCATTGCACGTGAAACCCTAGAACTATTTGCCCCCCTTGCTAATCGTCTAGGTATTGGGCAAATTAAATGGGAACTTGAAGACTTATCATTGCGCTATTTGGAGCCGGAAGTTTACCAAAAAATGGCTCAACTGTTAGATGAACGGCGTATTGACCGAGAGAGGTATATTCAGCAACTTATAAAATACTTGTCTGAAGCATTTTTTAAACTAGGTATTCAAGCAGAAATATCTGGTCGTCCTAAACACATTTACAGTATTTGGCATAAAATGCAGCGTAAAGGTCTTAACTTTGACCAAATCTTTGATGTTCGTGCCGTGCGTATATTAGTTAATACTGCTAATGAATGTTATACGACATTAGGTGTTATTCATAATAAATGGCAACCGCTACGTCATGAATTTGACGATTATATTGCTAACCCCAAACCCAATAACTATCAATCCTTACACACCGCAGTGCTAGGTCCTGAACAAAAAATATTTGAAGTCCAAATTCGGACTCATGCCATGCACCACCATGCAGAATTAGGTGTCGCTTCACATTGGCGTTATAAGGAAGCGGGTACGGGGCATGATAAAGATTTTGAACAAAAAATTGCATGGCTACGCCAAATTTTACAATGGAAAGATGAAGATGGCGATGTTGGTGATTTTATTGATCGGTTTAAATCTGAAATTTTTGAAGATCGCGTTTATGTACTTTCCCCTGCTGGTCAGATCATAGATTTACCACAAGGTGCAACTCCCCTAGATTTTGCTTATCATATCCACACCGAGATAGGGCATCGTTGTCGCGGTGCTAAAATAAATAATCGTATTGTTCCCCTGACTTACACGCTCAAAAGTGGCGATATGGTTGAAGTTCTAACTTCTAAAGAAGAAAAGCCGAGCCGCGATTGGTTGATTCGACAAGCAGGCTACTTAAAAACATTGCGAGCCCGTTCTAAAGTAAAGCTATGGCTAAAAAAACAGGATATTCAAAAAAATATCAATGATGGGCGAATGCCACTAGAACGCCTATTACGGCGTTTGAATATCAAAGATCGCAATTTTGAACATCTTGCACACCTTATGCAATTTAAAACAGTTAATGACTTATTAGTTTCGATCGGTCGCGGCGATACCACGACTGTTCAAATTGCTAATGCCTTTAAAGAACAAGTCTTTCCTAAAAGACTGTCTGATCTTAAAGCCGTTGCTAAAGCAACCCCTATTAAAGGTGATATCCAAATTCAAGGCGTGGGCGGTTTATTGACTCATACGGCTTTTTGTTGTCAACCGGTACCTTATGATTCCATTGTAGGTTATATTACTAAAAGGCGAGGGGTAATAATACATCGCCGTGACTGTGCTAATGCTTTACGCTGGCAAGACGAAGGTAATGAACGTTTAATTGAAGTCGATTGGGACCGTCATGAAAAACAACAAATCCCAAAGCATACGGTAAGCATTCAAATTGATGCTTTTGACCGAGCGGGATTATTGCGCGATATTTGTATGCTTCTTAGTAAAGAAAACATCAACATTCTCGGAACCAATACCCAGACCAATAAATCGGATAATTCTGTCAAAATGATGTTCACATTAGAACTTAATAACTTAATTCAACTGAGTCGTGTTTTAGGTAAAATTGACAATTTGGCTAATATTTTAAAAGTTTGGCGTAAAAATGCTTAAGATGCTTTTTCTAAAAAGAAATTTTTCAAAAAATCTGATTTCTAACACATCTGGACATCAACAATACAACCATGCGCATCTTGAGAAAGGCGTATTTTGCTACCCACTTTTAATTCCACCGCCTGGTTAATATCAACCCGGTTACCATTAGATAAAGTTAACGAAGTTAAAGCTTGATTAATCAATAACCATTTCCCTTGATGAAAAACACAATAGGCTTGAAGTGTTTTGTCCACATCGGGGCCTGGAAAAATATTATCAAAAACATGCCACAAAAATAAACCTTGCCCATCATAAATTACTAATTGTCCCTGTCGCATCCATTGCCCTGGTCGTTTTTGTGAGCGTATGGTTAAAATGGGAAAAGCACTGTTAATAACAGTATAACAAAAGGGGCAGCGTATTTTTTTTGGTATCACAACAAACCAATGGTGGGTACAATTAGGATTAGAGCAAGGGTATAACATATTCCAAGTTTTAATCAAGCCCCTTTCCCATTCATACGCACTAGGTCTTTTATAAGGTGCATGTAATCCTGTCACAAAGGCTTTATAAAAAAGTTCCGTCAGGGTTGAACCCAAAATAGTGACTGGAATCGTTCGCCACTTTTTAAGATAATTTGAAGTATCATAAGGATGTTCAATGAATAAAGCTTTTTTCCCAAAACTGAGTCGCTCATCTTCTTCGGCAGAGCAGATTGAATGAACTTTTGGACCTCGCAATGGGTGACGATTGAGCAAATGTTCATAAATCAGCACTGCAAGGGCATGTTGATCGGTGCGAATACTCGCAAATTGTTTATTAGGATGATCAGCAGATAGGGCAATTGTAGCTAACACCTCCGGCGCGATATAACTAGGCGTACCCTCAACATCGGGCGGAAAAATTTGCGGAACGACGAGAGAATCAATATCAATAATAATCATCCGCCCTGAAGCGGGATCAATTAAAACATTATTATCAGATAAATCAGAATGCGCCAAACCCGCAAGATGTAAACGGCTAACGGTGCGTGCCAAAAGAATAACGATTTTAAAATAATTGAGCCAAGTACCCAGTTCTTCCTTTGGCAAATATTGTCGTAACTTTGGACTGATAAACCAACGCCCTTTTTTTTCCTTGCCACGCCACTGCCCCGACGCAAAAAAATAATTTTTTGGATAAACAGGTGTCATGACACCCAGTTTCGGTTTTTTAACAATGCTGGTTGGCCAACAAAATAATTGATTCCAATAATCTGCATTTTTTTTATCACCAAAAGTCGGATTAAAATCTGTCAGAATTTTTTGTAAGCGGCGTAAACGCAAAGAATTTGCAATATCATTTTTATAAAAACAAAGAACAAACTCTCTATCTTTGGTCAAATAAACTTCTTTCATCGTTCCCTCTCCTATCATGTTAGGAAAGTATTCAATAATACGCCCATTTTCTAATTGTGCTTTTTTTTTCATCATTTGTGTATTATCAAAAAGTTAATTATTCTATTGACTTTAAATAGTACTGCTATAAAAATTGAGTTCAAAAGTGTAGCAACTGATAACTAATAACTGATAATTGAAAAATATGATTCATTTTGAATGGCCCTGGTTATTTTTAATATTGCCATTGCCTTTATTATTCAGATATTTATTAACACCCATAGCGGTTGTTAAAAATCCCGCTCTACGGGTCCCCTTTATTGAAGACTTTAAACAACTTGGCAATGAGCCACATTATGCTACGATGAAAAAATGGCCCTTGTGGGTAGCTACACTGGCTTGGATATTACTGGTTATTGCCACAGCTCGCCCACAATGGTGGGGAGAACCGATTGAATTACCCATCAGTGGGCGGGATTTGATGATGGCAGTTGATTTGTCAGGAAGTATGCAATATGAGGATTTCCTAATTGAGGGTAAAATCGTTGACCGTTTAACCGCCATAAAAAATGTGGCGGGACAATTCATTGAACGCCGTATTGGTGATCGATTAGGATTGATCTTATTTGGTGAACAAGCTTATTTACAAACACCACTCACTTTTGACCGTAAAACAGTACAAACATTGTTATATGAATCCGTTATTGGTCTAGCAGGAAAACAAACGGCGATTGGTGATGCGATTGGGCTTGCAGTGAAACGCCTACGTCTGCAAAAAACCGATAGCCGGGTATTGATATTACTTACTGATGGTGCAAACACCGCCGGTGAAATAGAACCACTCAAGGCTGCTGATTTAGCAGCAACGGAAGCTTTAAAAATTTATACGATTGGCATTGGGGCAGATGAAATGGTTGTTCAAAGTTTTTTTGGTGCTAAACGAGTTAATCCCTCTGCGGACTTGGATGAAAAAACGCTTAAAGCGATTGCAAACAAAACCGGCGGTCGCTATTTTCGCGCCCGTGATACAATAGAGTTAGAAAAAATTTATGAGCTATTGGATGAATTAGAACCAATTGAGCAAGATAAGCAACATTTTCGTCCGACTCAAGTATTGTATCCTTGGCCACTCAGTCTTGCTCTTATGCTGGCATCGTTATTGATTATTGTGACTATAGATTTTGGCAATACCTTAAACGCTATAAAAAAGGGTGCCCTTCAAAAGTAGTTTATACTCATACAAGCCGAAATCATGGGTTTTGTATGAGAGTTATCACGCGGATGGGTGGCATTGATGAAGACCATTTGGGCAATGCCATTAAGTATCGCTGCGGGCGAACACGCTGGTTAGCACCGAAAGCCCATGAATACGTCGGGTTTTGTAGGGGCTGACCACCGCGACTGCCCGATACTTAATGGCATTGTTCGGTTTGTTAGGTAGTTTCTTATAGAGTAAAGCTCATACCTCTCAATGCGCCGAGTAAGAAAGTCAAAAGAGTCAATTTATCATTGCTGTGAAATGGTTCGTTCTGTTTATTTTATACTCATATGTTCAAGTTTTTTCTTCAAAGCAATAACTACAAGGATTGCATGTAACCAAGGATAAAGCTTGTATCAGTTATAGACGTTGGAAAAAATAATTTTGTGTGACTGCGTTTCACATTATAAACCAGGCAGAAATTGGATACCTGACAGGTTCAGGTAAGTTATTTACCTGAACATCTATAATTGATAAGACACTGTCAGAATATCTCAGAAAGATTAAGCCCTGCCTTACGAACAGTTCTTCATGCCTTCAAGGTTGCTTTATCACTATTCATAAGCCATTGTTGCTTTTATCGAAGGTGACATGCAATCCTTGTAGTTGTTGTTAGTCTTGAAAAACTTGAAGAACTTTAGGCATTGCCGTCTAAAGCCAGCTAATTTGAATAATCTGCTTTAGCAGACTTTAGCTTTCAGCCTTGCCATTTATTTCAAGACTGAATAGTTACAGTGATTTCTTATAAAAAATATACCATCAAGCCCATTAAACATTTTTCTGACTAAAAAAACTGTATATTCTTTTAATATCACCTTATCCCCGACGAGCATTGGCAAAAGCCTCAGCCATAATACCTACAAACCCGGTAGTTGATTGTGGCGGTATGAAATTTTTTAATTTATTACTTGTTGCTGTGGATGTCGTCGTTTTTTTCGTTCGACGAACCTGCTTTTTAGGCAGTTTTCTTTTCTTTTTAGGTGCAGTCGCGACTAGTAAATCACGTTTTGTCTCCTCCAAGTATAATTGGAGGGCTACCCGTCGTCGTTTTAAATCGACACCCAACACTTTCACTTTGACCACATCCCCCGCTTTAACCACATCACGCGGATCTTTGACGTAATTATTTGACATTGCAGAAATGTGTACCAAACCATCATGATGAACTCCAATATCCACAAACGCCCCAAAATTGGTCACATTTGTTACCACACCTTCCAAAATCATGTCAGATTCTAGGTCTTCAAGATCATTGATACCTTCTTTGAAAGTGGGCATTTTAAATTCAGGACGTGGATCTCTCCCTGGTTTTTCTAATTCACGGAGAATATCAGTGATGGTGGGAATACCAAACGTGTCATCTGTATAATCTGTTGGCGCAATATTTCGCAAATCCGTATTACCAATCAAACTTTTAACAGGCTTATTGGTTTTTGCAACAATGCGCTCTACCACAGGATATGCTTCTGGATGGACAGCAGAGGTATCAAGCGGATTATCACCATTCATAATTCGCAAAAATCCCGCGGCTTGTTCAAAACTTTTTTCACCTAAACGGGGAATTTCTTTCAAGGCATCACGGTTAGAAAACGCCCCGTGTTCATCACGAAATGCCACAATATTACGGGCTAGACCGGCATTTAGCCCCGATACCCGGCTTAATAAAGGAACCGATGCCATATTTACATCGACACCCACCGCATTCACACAGTCTTCTACTACAGCATCTAACCCCCGTGCTAAGTAATTCCTATTGACATCGTGCTGATATTGACCTACACCAATAGATTTCGGTTCAATTTTTACCAATTCCGCCAAGGGATCTTGTAAACGTCGAGCAATAGAAACGGCACCACGTATCGACACATCTAAATCAGGAAATTCCGAAGCCGCTACTTTTGAAGCCGAATAAACTGATGCTCCGGCTTCAGAAACCACCAGTTTATACAAATGCAATTCGGGATATTCTTTGAGAAAATCCGCGACCAATTTGTCAGTTTCCCGTGAACCCGTGCCATTGCCAATACTAATTAACTCCACTTGATGTTGGCTGACTAATTCCGCCAATTTTTTAATAGATTCTTGCCACCGTTTTCTAGGTGGATGGGGATAAATAGTCGCCGTGTCTACCAATTTACCTGTATTATCTACGACTGCCACTTTAACGCCTGTGCGTAAACCAGGATCTAAGCCCATCGTCACCCGTTGTCCTGCTGGAGCCGCCAATAATAAGTCGTGTAAATTACTGGAAAATACCTTAATCGCCTCATTTTCTGATGTTTCACGCAGCCGAGTTAATAATTGAGCATCCAAATGGGGGCGAATCTTAAAACGCCAAGCCAAGTGTACCGTTTCCAATAACCAAGCATCACTATGGCGACCTTGATCTTCAATTCCAAAATGCACAGCAATTTTGCTTTCAGCATACTTAGGCGAAATATCAATTGTGTTCCCTTCATCATCTTTACCTTCAACAGGTAAACCCAATTGCAATATGCCTGATTTACGTCCACGAAACATGGCTAAAGCACGATGGGAGGGAATTTTCTTACAAGGCTCACGATAGTCAAAATAATCGGCAAACTTCGTGCCTTTTTCTTCTTTACCATTGACCACTTTCGATTGAAAAGTTGCATTTTGTAGGAGGTATTCACGTAATTCCTCTAACAACGATGCATCTTGTGCAAATTTTTCCATGAGGATACGCCGTGCGCCCTCTAAGGCTTCCCCCGTGTCTTCAATCCCCTTTTCGGTATTGATATAAGTAGCCGCTACTTCTTCAGGTTGTAATATTGGATTATTTAGCAAATCAAGTGCCAAAGGCTCCAATCCGGCTTCTTTAGCTATTTTAGCTTTTGAACGACGTTTAGGTTTGTATGGCAAATACAAATCCTCTAGGCGAGCTTTGGTATCAGCTTCTTTAATGGATGCTTCTAACTCAGGCGTGAGTTTTTCCAACTCGTCTATCTGATTTATAATCACCTCACGGCGCTCATTCAGTTCGCGTAAATAACGCAATCGTTCTTCCAAAGTACGCAGTTGTGTATCATCTAACCCACCTGTGACTTCCTTACGATAACGGGCAATAAAAGGTACTGTTGAGCCTTCATCCAGTAGGGTAATGGCTGCTTGCACCTTAGTTTCTGGTACGGAAAGTTCTTCCGCAATACGTTGAACAATGGATTTCATACGACTATAGTTCACCTCTGTCATTAAAGTTTTAGTAGTCATGCATAAAGTGGTGATGAAAAACCAAATTTTTTAAAGAAACTTGGTTTCTAAATGTTCGGTGTCTATCACTACGAAAGTACATCACTACCAAAGTTTTTAGTGTCCAAATTGGACGATGGAACACTGGTTGGAACGCATTGCGTCAATTTTTTTATTATCGTTAAAACAATAAAACAATGTTTTTTCAGATAAATAATTTCACTTCAATCCAACCAAGTTTTTTCAAGCCCGCCGGTTCATTCAAATTTATTAAAAGTGTACGGTAGTGAATTAATATATTCCCATGTCTATCATCAGTAACTCATGTAAGTCAACTGATAAGTAGTTTTACCTAAACCATTCCGACTTTCCATAACCAAAATATCCGGAACAACTATCATACGAGCGCTAGAAATTCCATTTCAAAAGAATCTAGGGCTTTGAAATTTTGTATTTTTAGATAACGTAGCTTAATGTCGGGGGGGTGTAGTCTTATCATGCTTTATTTCCTAATTATGTAGGTATGAAAAAATCTTGTAATATTTTTAACCTGTTCAAAAAATCCGATTTTTAATATTTTTTTGAAGAAAAACTAAAACCTCGTCACCTACTTATTTTGGTAGTTCTCCGAAAAAAACTATCACGTTGATTTCGCTTCGTTGGACCGTTCAAACTAAATTTTGGATTCCTGCGCTTCTTTTAAACGTTTTTTAAGAACGGCTAATTCCATTAAATCGTCACCCTTTATGAAAGAAGGTACATTGGCAAGTATTTCTGATGCTTTTTTAGTTTGGTTATGATCCAGAAAAATTTTAGCGATGGCAATAAATGGTAAATGTTTATCAGTGATTGCTAAATCGGATGAAGAGGTTGTAAATAATTGTTCAGCGGCAGATAAATTTTCTAAATATCCTTTATATTCAATAAGTTGTGCTATCAGCACTCCTGAATCGGGCACATTTTTGGCAGCCATTTCTAAATTTAAAATAGCCCTTTGGCGTTCTCCCACAGCCCATAGGTGTCCACTTTCTCTCAGGGCTTGAATAACAATATATTGAGGATGTGCGAATAAAACGATTTTAAAAGGAAAAGCCACCATTTTTTGTGCTTCCGCCTGATTGGGTACTTTTTTGATTAGGGTAGTGTTAAAAGCATTAAGATAATCTAATACTTGGGTAAGTTGTGTATGCAAAGGACCCCGAAAAATTTTTTCTTCTATCAAATCACCACCCGCTTCATCACCAAATTGAACCACTTCAATCCTGGCACCCTGCAAAAAATATTCTGGTTGATTGGCAAAAAATAATAAAGCGACATTTTTAGGTACTTCGTGTCCATTAACTTTATAAATAATTCTTAATTTCCGATATAAATCAATAGCCTGCATATCAATGTTAGGTGCCACCAAGTCACAGTTAATATTGGCTAAAAAATGTCTTACCAAAGCAGGTGATAAATCATCAAGTGAAGCGGTTAAATTTCTACGATCATCAAAGGGCACTTTTGCGGTCATTTGCATTAATTGGGTAAAAATATCATCTTTAGCTTCTATTGTCTCACTACCTATACGCACATAGTATGCCCTTTCTTGTTTACCTTTTTGCCATTTTATCGGCGCGTTATGGGGACGTATATCACTGGCTGGCACCCATATAACTAATATTTGTTTACCTTGATAAATTTCTGGTGAAATAATGGGTAAATATTTTGGAGCAATTCTACTACAATTGCCCCGGATTTTTTGCTGTATTTTATCAATATTTTGGGAATCAAGTCCAACCGATGGTAGAATAGGTAAACCATTTTGTTCTTCAATACCAATAACAATATAACCACCATTCAAATTATGAAAATCATTAGCAAAGGCACAGATAGTATGAATAATCTGTTCCAAAGTGGGTTCGGAGTAAGTTTTTTTAAATTCCAGGCGAACCGATTCAACGGCGAGCGCATATATTAGATCATCTAAGTTAATGGGGAGTATTTTCATTATAACAAGATATTTCACATCAAAAAAATACTATTTGTTTAAAAAAATAGTATTTGTAGAATCAAATATTTTATGGGCGGACTAATGAAAAAACAGCAATCGTTAAATTTTTTCGGGATTAATTCCCAGTAAATGTAACTTTTCAGCTAATCGTTCAGCGCGTTGTTGCGAAGCTTCTTCAGGTGTGGGCAATAAAATACCTTCCAAAGTTTCCCAGCGCAGCCACGTCGTATCCGCATTTTTATAAAAACCTTTCCAGGGTACTAGGGCTAATCCCAACTGTTGACTTATCAAGCGTTCTCTATCATCAAAGGGTAGTGGTTCATAAATCCCATGTTGAAGAACAAATCCTGCAAAATCAACCGGCTTTTTGGGATCAAACCAAAAATATTCTTTTACAAACAGTTGGTTTCGATAAACTTCCTTTTTATTCTTCTTATCTTCGTTTGCGGTACTTTTAGATAATAGCTCAATGACCACATCGGGTCCTTTGCCTTCTTTCCAAACAACCCAATTATCACGTAAGCCCTTAGGGACATCCAACACTACTATGACATCTGGTCCTTTAAATGCCTTATGACCACTTGGGGTTAAATAATGGACAAACATATTGCCCCCGACATACCCATTGGGTAATTTATCTAACCATAGCCTAAGCGAGTCAATGAGTAATTCCATTTGTAATTTGTGTTGTTCAGTTTCCATTGGTATATTATCCTCGCAAGCAAGTTCATCATCGGCAGGCAACATCATAGATTGTGGCGATACCAGAGCTTCAGTTTGCAACGGTACAAATTCTTCCGTTAAAGCGGGTTCTGACATAGTATTAAAGCCTCTTTAATAATAACAGCGAAAATAGATAGGAAGTTGCCTATTTTTGTTATTTTTTCAACAATATATAATAAGTATAATACAAGTAGCTCAATTGTTAAATCTGGCATTTGCGATACCTTCAAAACATCACCCTAAGAAAAACGTTCAGGCTTAGTTACATATCAAAACGCATGAGACGTTCCATCAATAAATAATATCGCTGAGTGATAATTTTCCAATCATAACGCGCTAGCATATCTTGCCTCCCCCGTTTGCCTAAAGAAACGCGCCATTGTGGATTACCTAATAACTCATTTACTTTATCAGCCAAATCTTGAGCATTTTTTTGCTTGAAAATCAAAGCATTTTCTTTATCTTTCAAAATGTCCTGCATTGCGGGTAAATCACTGGCAGCGACTGCGCATTCACAGCCTAATGCTTCGACAAGGACTAAACCAAAACCTTCAGCCATTATAGAGGGAAAAATGACGACTTCTGATGCTTGATAAAATGTAGGCAATTGAGAATATTCTACCGCTCCTAAAAATGACACAGATTGGTTTAAAGCTAAGTTATAAGCTTGTTGTTTAAATTTTTTCTCATCAGAACCAGTACCAATAATGGTCAAAGTGGCATTGTGATATTGTTTTATAATCAAACTAAAAGCTTCTAAAAGATAAGATAAGCCTTTTTGTTCCACCAAACGTCCTACAAATAATAAAGTATTTTTATTTCGTGCCCTTAAAGGGGGGATAAATTGCTTTTTAATATCTACCCCCATAGGGATAACCTGTAATTTAGCCTTATTTGCACCTAATGACAATGCTGTATCTTGCATGGTTTGACTGACAACCGTCATAGCGGTGGTACGATTTAAAATAAATTGTTTTAATTTATGGAATAATCTGCCCCTTAATGCTAATAAATCACTGCCATGAGAGGTACATAATAAAGGTGGTGGTGCTTTGATAAACCAACGGGCAAAGACAGCAACCATACCCTGCGGCACTAACCAATGCGCATGAATTAAATCAAATTTTTCCTGGCGCAATAAACGAACCAGGGCAAACCATTCCGCTATGATAAAAAAGGGTATCAATAAATAACGCCAACGATTTTGTTTCAGATTAGGTAAAATGCCGCTATTATAAGCAAGTGTTTGATATTTAAGAAAAAAATAGCGAAATCGGGTAATTTTAAGTTTTCCAAATTGTTCCGTTAATGCAGCCCCGAAGGTATGAGGAGCTAAGACATGCACCGTATAATGTTCAGCCAATCGCTGACTGAGTTCATAGACAAAAGGTGGCTCTTTATCGCCTTGCCAGCGAGGGAAGGTTGAGGTGATGACAAGTATTTTTTTGATGTGATCTGACATGATTATTAGGCTTTTTACTTATGTATGCAAAAATATTTTAACATTTTTAACCAGCTCAAGAAATCCGATTTAAAAAAAAATGGGGAACTGTTGTTTCGTTCATAATCTAAATACTCACTTCAAAATAACTGTTCAAACTGGTTTGGTATCTTCAAGTTCTTCAGCACTTTCAAATTTGAGCAATTCTTCTAATAATTGATCACAGATTGTGACACTTTGTTTATATCCATCACAGTCAATTAAAAAATTATATCTATATTCTTCGGCACAAACAGTAATGACTTGTAATGCCATAAAATATTTAGTTTTATCGGTTCTAAATTGGGTATTTGCAATCACTTCTTCTAATAGTTTTTGCAATTTATGACGCCTACTATAAGAACCGAATTGACTTCTTGTTTCTAATATATGCTTAAAAAACAATTCCATCATTTGTTGGTAATGAAAGCATTCTATTGAACAATCTTTAATCTCTGTTGTTGCTAACACATCTATTGCAACAGCATGTTCCCAAGCTTTACCAGCCAAATTTTCAATGTTTTTAAATTTTTTAAACTGATTTTGATACATTTGTTCGCTCCTATTTAAAATTATCTTTTTAAAAACAATGAGTTACAAAATTGCCCTTTCCTGTACAGAGGTTTTATGTGCTTGTAATGACTTGTTTGTATTTGCGATAATATTGTAACACAAAAAACAACCCGTGCACACCTATAAAGGTAATAAAAGGGATCATCGGCACTCTGAAGCGAGTAGGCGCACTCATGCTGGAAATAATTGGAAAATAAAATATAACCAGCACAAATAGTAAAACAATTCCTAATGCCGGATCTCTTTTCTTGATGTTAGTGAGTAAATAAACCAGTATTAATATTAACATTATTATTTGATAAAATTCCATCATAATCTTAGCTGACAAGTAAGGCAATTTAAATACCTCGTCTCGGATAATAATCATCTCGCCTCCCGGTTGAGGAATGTATTTCACAAAAAACTTTCTTGTTTCAATTTGTAGCAAGTGTTCCAAAAACAAAAAATACTCTCTATGTTCATAAGCTACTTGTTGTATCTCAATGAGATGACCAACAAAGTACCGATAAATATCCTGTTTTATTCTTCCCAAACCATATTCAAGATAAGCTTGGTTTAGTTCAAACGCATTAGCATTTGATGTGAGCTTTGCCTGTTTTCTTGCTTGTTGAAAATGGTATTGGCGTATCTCAGACAAAGTTAATGGACTTTCCATAAAATCAATAGTCGATATATTATTGATAAGGAGGTTATAACCTGTTCCAGATGACATAGAAAAATATCCATAATTCAGATAATTACGCATCATCCAAGGAGTCGTGATGGCACTGAAGACGATGATAAACACAATACCCGCTTTAATTATTTGACGTCCACAACGGTTTATAATTAAATAGCCAAACATATGCATAATGAGCAGAATAAAAAAGTATTGCGCTGCCACACGAGTTAAAGTAGCCAATCCCAGTAATAATGCTGAATAAAATAACCATGAAATGTGTTTAATTTTAAGATAGCGAATATAACAAGTTAAAGAAGAAATAAATAACGCTAGAAAAACAGTTTCAGAAAGAAAAATATTAGAGAATAGCACGAGATGAGGTTCAAACGCCAAAATAATCGAACCGATTAGGCGAACTTTGGTAGAAAATATATCGTGAGTAAAAATAAAAAAAGGCAAAAATAACAGTGAACTGATGACAATCTGTACCAAAATGGCATACTCAATTTGAATTCCAAATAACCTATAACAAATTGACAGAAAGAAAGGATAACCAGGTGCCCAAAGTGAATGTGGTTTACCCTCAGTCGCATAGGTATTTGTTTCCACTAGGGTTATTGCTAGCTGATGATAATGTACGGAGTCTCCTGTTATAAGTTTTGATGAATAGTCATCAGTAAACGGAGAAGCGGAGATAAATAGTATGCTTCTAAAAATAAATGCTATCGTGAAAATAACAAAAATGATTTTCCATTCAGAACGGCTCATTATATTGTGTTTTTTTATATTCATCGGGATTAATCTCCAAATGTAAAATTTTATTTGAATTAATTTTCTAGTTCCCACGCGCCGGCGTGGGAACTCATTCTTGACGCGCCAGCGTCATGACCACTCGACGTAGACATCGTCATTGTCAACACTTCACTATATTTTTAGTAACTATATCCAGATAAATTTTGGCTTATGACAAATACTATTTCTTCAAGAATTTGTGGTTAAGGCTTGAACATCGAGTCTAATAAGTTCGCTTCAAACAGATTACAACAATCTTCCCAAGTCTCTTGGTAACCATAATCAAATCTATCTAACGCTAACACCGATTTGATTTTTTCGGCAAAATCGAGGGCATCGCGTGCTAAAAACTGTGGGTGATCTTTCAATATCCATTTTGAACCAAGAACATCAGAAACGACAACTGGTATTTGACAAGCCATCGCCTCATATAACTTCACAGGATAACTAAAATTTCCAAAGCTTGATGGCTTATTAATAACCAGCAATACATCTAAACTATTTAATAGTAACGGCATTTGTTCATCAGATAAATAGCCCAGCCATTTGATGGGTTGTGGTAAATCTATCTTTTTGTCTTTACGCCCAGAGAGAAGAAATAAGATTTCAGGAGCTTCACAACGCCATTTTTCAAAGATTTTAAAGAACAGTTCAATGCCCCTACTCTTATGAATTGATCCTGCATAACCTACCAGCTTTTTATCCACCGGTAAGCCCAGTTTTTGACGACATTCTTTTTTATTTAAAGACACAAATGCCGGATCAGCTGCCATGGGTACCGTTGAAACGGTTTTGTGAGGGCGAAAAGTATTTAAATAATCACCTAAATCTGGTCCAGCGGCTATTACTCGCGTTGCCTTAGCAATTGCTTTTCTCCAAACAGAGTGCAGTGGCTTAAACCAAGGGATATAACTTTCGTAGTTATCATAAGCATCAATGACTGATTTGATACCATATTTTGAGCCTAATTTTTCTGCCAAAATACCATAATAAGTATCTGAAAACCCAACAATCCAATCCGGTTCAAGGGTACGAACTAAACCATTAGCTTTAGCGATATATTTCAATGGTCCCCACGGATAAAGACTTTCTGATAGCCAATAAATTCCATCTTTTTCGATCTGAACGGCTGGTTCTTTTTTATAACTCAACAATAAAATATAGACTTCATGTCCACGTTTTGAGAGCCAATAAGGGATGTAAAAAAAACGCCCATAAGGGCGAGTTAATAAGTCTTTTCCTTGAGGGCGACGTTTGCATAGGAATAGGATTTTCATTAAATTTCGCTTAAAAATTGTTTGTATTCCTCTTATGGGTTATAGAAACCTAGCGTCATAATGGCGGCACTAGCATGAATAATAGCAGCAACACAAGAAATGATGGTGTGGAAATAATTAACTGGAATAAATGACATAAGTTATCGCCCACGTAAATAATCTTCAACGGAAAAACCAGCATCTTTTAGGATACGAACGGCTAATCCTCGTCCTACATCGCAGCCGCTATGAACAGGTACTGTGACAGAAAAATTACGGTACTCATGCAAAAGCGTTAGGTGACTGCCTGATTGACGGTCCTCAATAAATCCTTGATATTTTAAGAAGCGTATGATTTCAAGAGCAGTCACTTGTGGCATTCTTGACATTATGCTATCCCCACTGTGAGTTCTTCTACATGTACCAATTTTTCATGTTGGGAAATCCGTTGCGAGTGGAGCCGCTTTGATTCAATATGCTGGATAACCGCCTCCCTAATATTTTTTTTGGTTTCTTCAATGGTTTTACCATTGCTAAAACAACCGGGTAAAGTCGGGCTATAAGCAAAATAGCCTTCATCTTCTGGTTCTTTTTCGATAACAATTTCAAAGCTATAAAATTGCATTGTTGTTCCTAACTTAACTTTAAGGGTTGATGTGTTTCTATGTAAAATTTAAGTTTGTTCCCGTTCTAAGTATATAATTTAAAACTGACGCATTGATAAGAAAGGTATTTTATGAAACTTTTTAAATTAAATGTGTGACAAAATTGATTGGTTAAGAATTGGCTTAATGGTCAAAAAATCTCTCATCATCTTCGCCTTCAACAAAAATGAATAGCCGGTTTTGCATTGTTCAAATTCCTAATAAATTGTCTAGGTATAAATCTTCAATACCAATTTCATCACTCTGCAAAAATATTTTAACCTCAGGTTTTTCAGCCATGTTTGAAATCACCGAAAATCCTTCTTGGTTTCTAGAAATGAAAAATATATTTTCTAAATTCGCATACTTTACCGTTTCAGACTCGTATGTGGTAATAATGATTTGTTTACGCTTAGAGATTTCTTTTAACATATCCATCATTTTTGAGATCAGATAAGGGTAAGTATGTTTCTCCGGTTCTTCAATTAACAAAAGTGGTTTTTCTTGAAAATATAAAATGGTCACTAGGGAAATAATATTGATAGTACCTTGGGAAAGAAAAGCCATCGGTAAATCGACTGTCGAGTACGCCTCTCTTAAGATGATAACTAAATGCTTTTCGGCAAAGGGTTCGACACGAACTTCTTCCACAAAAAGGTAAAACATCAGTCAACATATTAAGAAATCGTCTTTTTTTCTCTTTATCTGCTAAGGAATGAGAATTCAATAAAATTTGAAACGAAACCTGTCAGGTTTGGCTCAAAAGTTTTGGAAATTATTAAATCCTCACTCCTAAGATATTTTGGAGAACAATGGCTAAATTACTGGTATTTTCTTCTAAATCAAGTTGACTTTCAATCAAAGAAGCTTTTTTAGGTTGTTCCACCTCGAAGTTATACACTGGAATATGGTTAAAAATATCAATCTGATTCAGTTCGGCGACAATTCCCCGAAATAAAGGCTGTTCAAGTAGATGCGTTTGAGGTTTTAAACTTTTATTTAAAGGGCTATTTCTGAAAAACGCTGGAATTAAATCACCGAGTGTGTTTTCTATCGTCATGAATTCGCCTTGACGAGTCAGCGTAAACTCACCAGCTTCGTTTTGAGGTTTATAAGTGAATTTATCTGCCACAACTTTAAAGTCTAACCCCTTTATAAAATCTTAAAAGATTTAGGTGAAGCTATTATCCAAATACTGAATAAGGAACGTGCATAAAATAAAATTGACAACTAAACCTGTCAGGTTTGAACGAAGAGTTTTAGAAATTATTTTATGCACGTTCTTAAATATGCATAAATATTTTTATTTTTTGAAAAAATGAAAAATTTTTTTCATTTATAGTGATCGACAGTATACTTTACACACCAAGCGAAGCTTCTTTTAGTTTTATATCAAATATTTAATGCATTTTTCGTGTGTAAAGTATGGTGTCGAACACTATTAATTTTTACACTTAGAAGTTTCTTTTATGAAATCTTTAATATTATGGAATAACTTAAAATCACTCTTTAACCAATTTGAATCTTTATTCCACCACTTAAAATCATGTAAATAAGCAATTTCGTCTTTTTCAAATCTATATTTGATTATTTTTGCTGGTATGCCACCAACTACTGCATAAGCCGGTATATCCTTTGTTACAACAGAGCCAGCGGCAACTATAGCCCCATCATTAATGGTAACACCATCAACTATGATCACATTAGTTCCAATCCAGACATCATTACCTATTATAATAGTTTTAAATTCTTTAAAATAATTTTTATCTGAAAAAGTAATTTGAGCTTGTTTGAGTTGGGAAAAAAATATAGGATGAGTTGATACAAATATCTCTGATGGATGTTTACCTAACCCAATATTACAATTTGGACCGATGGAACAAAATTTGCCTATTTTTGTTTTATTGATATTTGTTTTAGAAGCAACATATGTAAAGTCATTTAAATTAACGTCATTTAAATTTACATTGTTGTAAATAGTATTATATATTCCAAATTTACATTTACTTATATGAGACATGTACCCTATTTTTAGATTCTTCTCTTTATTTTTCCATTCTAAAAATAATGATGTTATTAACTTATAAATCCATATGGTAATCGGATTTTTCAATAAATTTTTCATCATAGTCAAAAAAACTCATCAATTTTTTCTGGGGAAATACTTTTAGTATTCCACCATTTGATGCATTAAATACCTTACCTTTATACTTCTTTTGGAGTAACGCATATTTACAGAAAATTCTGTACTGCCGAAGAAATTCTTTAATGTAAAAACTATCATCAAAAGTTCTTTTAAATTCATCTTTCTGATGAATTGCTGAAGAATACATCCTCATTTCTTTTTCATCATCATACAAAAAATAGTCATGATCCATTCCTAACAAAATAATTTCATTAAACCCCATATAGATAGCTATTATTAAAGCATAAACACTAACCGCCTCTGCCGCCCAAATCATGTTTATTATGTCAATATGCCGTTTATTAAAACTATAATATTCCCCGACATTAACCCCAGAAAAATACCAATATATTTTATGCTGTTGAAATATATTGTATTTATCAAAAATATACTTAATATTCCCCTTATACCCATTAAGACCAAAAATCATAGTGGCATTACATGGCATATTTTTTTCCATACCTATAAACCAATTTCTCCATTCTTGCTCCGTTTGTGGAAGATGAGTTGGTGCAGTTATATAATATTTTTCAACATCACCACCCATGATTTCCTGAAAATCAGGATGAACATAGAAATTATTTAGAGCAAAAACAATCTCGTTTTTTAATGGTTTTAGATTCTCCTTTTTTATAGACGGTCCACTACCAAGAATAAAACCTCTTTTGCCTTGATGAATATCTTTTAATTCACTATTTTTGGATACCAAAGCTTTATATTTTTTAAAAGCAATGTATCTATTTATGTAAAAAAGTTTATCAAATAATATTGGTGGCAAAAGTGGTAAAAATGATTTTAACTTGTTTTTAACATTCATTGCATTTATAAAATAAGCTCAATAAATTCCCTTACTGCACCATTCCCACCTGTTTTTTTAAGATGGATGATATTTTCTATATTCTTAATTTTTTCAACTGCATTATTAGGGCAAGCTGATAAACCAACGATTTTCAATAACTCTTCATCATTAATATCATCACCAATATAAGCAACTTCATCAAGAGTAATATTCTCTTGTTCACATATTTTTTTGACAGCATCAAGTTTACCTTGGTGAAATCGCCCTTGATAAAGATAGTCAACTTTTAGTTTTTTTGCTCGATTTTTTACTATCTTTGTATTCTCACTTGTAACTATCGCAGTTTTAATACCCCTTTCTCTTAATAACTTAAATCCCATTCCGTCATGTGTATTAAATTTTTTTGATTCATTACCATTTTCATCATAATACATGCCTGCATCAGTTAATACACCATCAACATCAGTGACAAAAAGTTTTATTTTTATATTTAACGATTGTTCAGAACAAATATACTTATACATTAATTTTTCAATAATTAACCAGTCATCTTCTTCGTCTGCTTCAATCGCAGTAAATTCTGGCATTTCATAGATTGCTATTTTGCCACTTAATCTATTTTTATATTTTTTTATATTCTTGATCTTGTTAATGTAAAAAGCACCATTTTCCATTAAAACCCCATCAAAATCCTGTCGCCGTGGACGATTCATATAGTCGTAGTTAATTGGGTTTCCCTTTTTACTCCAAAAAAAACGCTTTGTCTTTACACAAGTTAAAAGGCTATCTACCCCTTCATTTTTTAATAGAGTAATAGCTATATCAAAATCATTAGAGATAACAAATGGTGAAGTCGCTTGCACTAAAATAAATATATCTTCATCAGCAAAATTATTATTATTAATAAATTCCAGCATGACGGATTCTGTACTTGCCGTATTACCTGCGTTTTCTTTATTTCTGTTATAAATATTAACTTTCTTTAAATGAAACCCTTTTACGACTTCTTTTATTTCATTACAGTCTGTAGCAACATAAATTTCATCTATACTTAATGAATCTGAAAGTGCTTTTAACGACCAATAAACGAGAGGTTTTCCACATAATTCTTTGATATTTTTAAAAGGTATGGATTGACTACCACACCTTGCTGGAATGAATGCTATATTCATAATTTTATGGTTTGATAATATACGAAGGTATGTGAGAAATAGACAATTTATTAATTCTTAAACTTGCGAAAAAATCATCAACTGCTTTAGTTTCCCCAGGAAAAGTTCCATAGTCGTCAAACATAATCACCCCCCCCCTCACAACTTTATCGTAAAAGTTATCCAGGATAGTAACAGCAGGCTCATAAACGTCTGTATCTATATGCAACAAAGAAATTTTCAACTGTGGATTATTGATACAATATTCTGGCACAGTCTGGTTTATATCCCCCTTTATTAACTCATAATTTTTTATGCCTTTATAATTTAATGCTTTACGCATCTCTTTAATCTCTATACTGTTTTTACCAGCAGAAGTCACAAAACGTTCCAAATATGTTTTATCATCTTCAAACTCAGTTTTTGGAAACTCACCAAATATATCAAATCCAATAATTTTTCTGGAATTAATACTTTCTAATAAGTTTCTGAAATAAGCTAACCTAAAAAATGAATTACCTTTAAAAACACCGCATTCCACAATTTGCCCTGGTAACTCAATAATTTTCTTGTCAAGCTCATAATGAGCTAAAAATTTACCAAAACGAGATTCTGTTGATGTAATGTGAAAACCATTTTCATATTCAAACATTTTGTCTGAATCGTAGCCATTTAACATCATAATATTTACTTCCTTTTGTTTGAATCGTAGCCATTTAACATCATAATATTTACTTCTTTAGGCAACTCGCAAAAAATAATATACCCAAACAAAAAGGGGCAACCACAAGGGATTGCTCCTACAATATTCAATAAATATAGTTGCAATCCCTTATTGGTGAAGGGGTGTATATTTTTTTTCTAGTTACCTTATTTTCTATTTTTCAATTTATCTCTTTGAACTTTTTCAATATCCAAAATATCTTTTTCTTTGTATCGTAATGCTTGGTAAGAAACATTAAGATTTCTTACCAACTTTCTTAATCCTTCCGGTTCTAAAGAGGCAGCATGGTCTGTCCCCTTCCACGTTCTATCTTTTGTAAAATGCCGCTCTATCCATTTTGCACCTAAAGTATATGCGGCAACATCAATCGCAATACCTAAATGATGACCGGAAAAACCAATTTCTTTCACTCTTTCATCATATTTATCATATAACCTTGTAATTTCAAGCAAGGCAACATCTTCAAATGGAACCGGATAACCAGAAGTACAAGCGTAAATAATCAAACGATCTTTCGCTGTTTGCTCAAAAAATTTGACAACAGCCTCCCCTTCTTCTTTTGTTGTCATTCCAAACGAAATCTGAACTTCTCCCTGATATTCATCTCTTAATATCTTTAACATCTTGTAATTGTTGTTACAAGCAGATGGTACTTTTATAAATGAAGGGTTTAATTCTGCTATCATTCTTGCGGAATTTTCCTCCCAAACAGAAGTTGAGTACTCAATACCCACCGTATCACAATATGCTTTTAACTCACCGTGCTGTTTTTGATTAAACTCTAAATATTCTCTATGTTCACCATAGCTACTTCCATAGGAATTTTCTTGAACAGGATGAGGCATATTATACTGTTCTTCTGTTAATAGCAACTTATTATCTCTGGTTTGGAATTTCGCAACATCCGCACCACACTCTTTTGCTAGAGCAATTAACTCTTTAGCAATTTTCATATGTCCCATATGATTACAGCCTATTTCTGCTATCACCTTGGGTTTTTGATAGTTGTAGTTAAATGACATCTTCATGTTTCCTTTTTCAGTTGCTTTTTGATAATTTCTTTTATTCCCAAAAAATTAAGAATTTTAATAATTCTTCTTTTCCATACATAGAGGCTTAACGAATACTTATATTGAAAATGAGTTTTTAATATAAATCTTTTAATCTTTTCAGGATAAACTTTAAGAGAATCTTCGTAAATACAATTTATTTTGGGTTCTTTCCAGTTTTGGTTCTTTTTTAGTAAAAAAGTGCATCGCTCGTCACCATAAATAACTTCCAATCCTAATTTCTCATAAAACACCCTTAAGTAGTAGTAGTAGTAGTTAAAGACATGAGCATTCTGAAGATACAAAATAGGATATAAATAAACTTTATCCATATAAAATATACCAGGCACTTCAATAAGCAAATATTTGTTTATAGTAACCTTTTTAATCACTTCTATCATTTCTTCAATAGGATTTGTAAAATGCTCCATTACATGTGACAAAATCAATAAATCAATACTTTCATCTTCAATCTGATTTTTATAGTCTCCATAAAGCAATAAAAGTCCTTTACTCCTACCAAATTTAAGATATTCTTTATTAAAATCAATTCCTTTACAAGAAATACCCATATTATGAAATGGAAACATTATTCCGCCTGAACCACAACCAATTTCCAATATTTGTCGAATTTCATTTAAATCAATATGAGTTTTGACCAAAGATAAAAAGTTCTTTCCACGACTTTTTTGATCATCAAAAAATTGTTCATCAGGTTTGCTCAAGCCGACATATATATCCCGATAATAATTTTTATAAAAACTTATGTTTGATTCTTCACTAAATATTGTCTGACTTCTTATCAAGCCACACTTAGAACAAATTACATTTTTGACAGGAATTCCGTATCTGTCTTTTTCAGATATTATAACATCATTTTCATGATTTCGATTACAGCATAAACAGTCATTTTCCACTAAAACCAATTTATCATCTTTAATATCTTTTAGAAGTTTGCTGATTGATTCCTTTTGAAAATTACTTAAAGAAACCATAGGAACAAAATCATTTTGGTAAAGTATTTGCATAAACTTTTTTCCACACTCCCACAAGCAATAATGCCTTAATTTGAATTAAAAAAATTATTCTTGTTTGAAAAAATATAATATTTAGCAATAATAAGGATAATAATTGCGTTATCACAGTTGCATAAGCTGCCCCTATTACGCCAAATTCTCTGATAAAATAAACATTGAATAAAATATTTACAATAGAAGAAAAAATAGTTGTGTATAAAATAATTTTCTGATTACCTGATATAGTTATATAACTAGAACGTAGAAACGCATTAAACATAGGTATTAAGCCAAAAGATAAAAATACGAGAATACCAGCAGATTCATAATATTTTTCACCATACAAAATTAAAATAATATCTTCTGCAAATATCAAAAAAATTATCACAATCATATAAGCCAATAAAGTCATATAACTTGATAATTTAAGATAAAAATAAAACAACCTTACTTTATTCGACTGATAATATTTAACAATTAATGGATAGAGCGATTTTGATGTCACCAATGCTATAAAAAGTGGGGCTTCATATATCATATAAGCAGCAGAATAGATACCAACATGATATTCATCTAACATTTCTTTAATCATAACTTGATCAATTCTTGCGTAGATCAAATATGACATGTAGGCAAACATCAATGGCCAACTATCCTTCAACAACTCCTTCGCAACTTGCCACTTCCATTGCCAACACCACAATTTCCCACTCTTACGCAAGTACATCACGCTCAAACCTATCGCAAACACCACCGCATCCAAACAATAAACCCAAGCAAACCAAATCAGTGAGGCATTTATAGCAATAAGAACTAATTTAGTGATTGAAGAAATAGTTAGTTGAACCAGTTGGGCATGAACAACGTATTTAGATTTTACCTCAGCTTGATAGTTAAAGTCAATTACATTAAATGCT